>CAKOLD010000010.1 GCA_934096015.1 uncultured Bacilli bacterium | reverse complement strand
GGGCCTGAATGGACTTGAACCATCGACCTCACGCTTATCAGGCGTGCGCTCTAACCAGCTGAGCTACAAGCCCATTTTGTTTAAAAATATTTTGGTGTCCAGTTAGGGATTCGAACCCTAGACCCACTGATTAAGAGTCAGTTGCTCTACCAGCTGAGCTAACCGGACAAAACCAAAAGACTATTACATTATAACATAAAAACTTAAAAAAACTAGTCCTAAATTGAAAAAAAGTGATTTTTTTTAAAAAAAGTTTAATATTATTGAAAAAATAAGCTTTTTACTATATAATACTTGGTATTGAAGGAGAGAAAAATATGGATAACGTAAAAAAAATAAGTATTGATATTGAAAAAGATGAATGGAGTACTATTTTAGATAATACTTTTAAAAAAATTAGAAAAGATGTAAAAATAGATGGTTTTAGAAAGGGCTCTGTTACTAAGGAAATGTATATTAAGAAATTTGGTATACAATCTTTATTTAAAGATGCAGTTGATGAGGCTATTGAAGTAGCTTATCAAAGAGCTTTAGAAAATAGTGAAGTTAGTCCTGTTTGTCAACCTAGTGTTGATATTAAAGAAATAAATGAAGAACATGCAGTATTTGAATTTACTATAATTACTAAACCTGAAGTAAAATTAGGTGAATATAAGAATTTAGGTATTAAAAAAGATAAAGTTACTGTAAAAAAAGAAGAAGTAGAAGAAGAAATTAAAGCATTACAAGATAAATATGCAGAAATTGTTGTTAAAAGTAATGGTGAAGTAGTAGAAGGTAATACAGCAGTAATTGATTTTAAAGGTATTGTTGATGGAAAAGAATTAGAAGGTGGAAGTGGTAAGGATTATCCACTTGAAATTGGTTCACATACTTTTATTCCTGGATTTGAAGAAGGATTAGTAGGTATGAAAGTTGGAGAAGAAAAAGTATTAAAATTAAAATTTCCTGAAAATTATACTGAAGAATTAAAGAATAAAGATGTTGAATTTACTGTAACTATAAAAGAAATTAAAGAAAGAATTTTACCTGAAATAAATGAAGAGTTCTTTAAAGATTTAGGTTATGATGATGTAAATACTTTAGAAGATTTGGAAAAAAAAGTTAAAGAAGATATCAAACATAAAAAAGAACATCAAGCTGAAGATAAATATGTTGATGAAGTATTAAAAAAAGCAATTGAAAATATGAAAGTTGAAGTTAATGATGAAATAGTTCACGAAGAAATTCATAGAATGATGCATAATTATGAAGAACAATTAAGCATGCAAGGATTAAGTTTAGATCAATATTTACAATTTACTCATTCAACTAGAGAGAATTTAGAAGAAATGATGAAACCAGAAGCTTTAGAACATGTTAAGTCTCGTTACTTATTAGAAGAAGTTGCTTTAAAAGAAAAAATTGAAGTTACTGATGAAGAAGCTAAAGAAGAAGCTAAAAATGTTAGTGAAATGTATGGTGTAAGTGAAGATGAATTTATTAACATGATTGGTGGACTTGAAGTTATGAAATATGATGTAAAAATGAAAAAAGCAATTGAGATTTTAAAAGAAAATTAACACTTAGGTGTTATTTTTTTTAAGATTTATAGATGTTTTTTGTTAAGTTTGTTTGTTTTTTAGGGGGTAATTTGTTATACTAATTTAAGGTGATTAAAGTGCAAGATGTAATAAAACGTATACATGATTATAGTTTAGAAGACTTGATGGGAAAATGTTTTGGAAGATATTGTAAATATATTATTCAAGATAGAGCTATTCCTGATGTTAGGGATGGTTTAAAACCAGTTCAAAGAAGAATTATATTTGCTATGTATCGTGACAAGAATACTTATGATAAAAAATTTAAAAAATGTGCTAATGCCGTTGGTAATGTTTTAGGTAAATATCATCCACATGGAGATTCTTCGGTTTATGAAGCTTTAATTAGAATGAGTCAAAATTGGAAAGAAAATCATATTTTAGTTGAAGTTAGTGGTAACAATGGTTCTATTGATGGAGATCCTCCTGCTGCTTATCGTTATACTGAATCTAGACTTGCAAAAATAAGTGAAGAATTATTAAAAGATATTGATAAGAATACTGTTGAAATGGCTCCTAATTATGATGATACTTTATTAGAACCAACAGTTTTACCTGTAAGATTTCCTAATTTGTTGGTTAATGGTACAACAGGAATTAGTGCTGGGTATGCAACAAATATACCTCCACATAATTTGGGAGAAGTAATTGATGCTACTATTAAAAGAATAGATAGTCCTAATTGTAGATTAGAAACTATTTTAGAAATTGTTAAAGGTCCAGATTTTCCTACTGGAGGAACTGTTGAAGGTATTGAGGATATAAAGAAAGCTTATGAAACTGGTAAAGGTAGAGTTATTTTAAAAAGTAAATATGAGTTTCAAAAAGTTAAAGGTAAAGAACAAATTGTTATTACAGAAATACCTTATGAAGTTAATAAAGCGTTATTAGTTCAAAAAATTGATAATATTAGATTAGATAAAAAAATTGATGGAATTTTAGAAGTCAGAGATGAATCTGATAAAGAGAGTAATTTAAGAATAGTAATTGATATAAAGAGTGGTTCTAATAAGGAATTAATTCTTAATTATTTACTTAAGAATACTGAATTGCAGATTAATTATAATTATAATATGGTTGCTATTGTAAACAGAAGACCAAAACAAATGGGAATTTTACCAATATTGGATGCTTATATTGCTCATAAAGAAGAAGTGGTAAAAAGACGTAGTGAATTTGAACTTGCTGCTTATAGAAAAGAAATGCATTTAACAGAAGGATTAGTAAAAGCAATTAGTATTCTTGATGATGTTATTAGAGTTATTCGTGCTAGTAAAGATAAAAATGATGCTACTAATAATTTAATAAAGGAATTTGGTTTTACTTTTGATCAAGCTGATGCTATTGTAAAATTGCAGTTATATCGTTTAACTAATTTTGATGTTTTAGTTTTACAAGAAAGATTAAGTGATTTACAAAAATTAATTGATATTTTAGAAACTATTTTAACTGATGAAGATGCTTTGAAAAATGAAATGAAAAAAGAATTAAGAGAAGTTAAAAAGGTTTATGCTGTTCCTAGAAAAACTTTAATTAAAGAAGAAGTTACTGATATTAAAATAAATGAACAAGATTTAATTACTAAAGAAAATGTAGTTATTGTTTTAACTCATGATGGTTATTTGAAGAAAGTTAACATGAAAAGTTATTCTAGTAGTAATAATGAAGAAACTACTTTAAAACCAGGAGATTATGTTATTAATTTATACGAAACTAATACTTTAAATAAATTAATAATATTTACTTCTAATGGTAATTATTTATATTTACCTATACATGAACTCCCTTGGTGTAAGTGGAAAGAACTTGGAAAACATGTTAATAATTTAGTACCATTACAAGATGATGATAATGTTGTAGGTGCTTATATTATTCAAGAAAATGCAGATAATGGTGAAGTTATTTTATTTAGTAGAAATGGTAATGTTAAGAGAACCAAATTGAATGATTTTATTGTTAGTAGATATACTAAGAGTTATACAGCAATGAAGCTTAAAGAAGATGATAAGATAGTTGATGTTAAAAAAGCTTTTGAAAAAACTTTAATTGTTTCAGAAACTGGGTATTATTTGAGTTATGATTCTAAAGAAATACCTTTGGTTGGGGCTAAAGCTAGTGGTGTTAAAGGAATTAATTTAAAAGATGATATAGTTATTAGTGGTTTAAGTTATAGTAGTAGTGATGAATATATTAATTTATTTACTAATAGAAATACTGCTAAAAGAATTAAACTTAGTGATTTAAATAATTTAAGTCGTGCTAAGAGGGGTTCTACTTTAATTAAAAAAGTTAAATCAACACCATATTTAATAAAGAAGGCATTTATAAGTAATTCCAAAGATATGTTTGTATTAGTAATGGATGATGAAGTTAAAGAGATTAAGAATAGTGAAATATCTATTATGGATGATTCTTCAACGGGTTCAATTGTTGCTAAGAATTTAACTGATGTTTATAGGAAACAAAATATAAATGAAATAAAAGAAAATGAAGTTTTAGAAGAGGAATTAGAATTACCTAAAAAAAAGAGTGATGAAGAAATTAAAGAATTAACTATAGATGATTTTTTAAATGATTTTAAGATTTAAAAGGACTTTGTCCTTTTTTCTTTTTTTATAAGAACATATTATATTATAAGTAATGAGGTGCTTATATGAAATGTGGTAATTTTTGTATAAAGATTTATTCTGGATTTTCAAGAGTTAGAATTGTTGTAAAAGATAAATGTAATAATGTTGTATGTGAAAAAAGTAATGATTATTTAGGTAATTATTTTAATTTACCAATTGATACTATTTATAAGGTTTATATTTATGTAGGTAGTAGTTTATTAGGTTATTCAGTTATTTATGCAAAACTTGATGAGTTATATTGTGTTTATTTAAATCAGAGTAAGCATCTTATTACATTGATTTTGGAGGATAAATTTTATCCTAATTTAGAAATAGAAATGGGAGAAATTGAATTATGGCAAAACATGTAATTTATATAACTAATGGTAAGGGAAGTTTAAGTTTAGTTGATGGAACTTATAATGCAACTGCAAATGTTATAGGGTATGATGCTTCAACTCTAGATCCTAGTAATTTAAATGTGGAAAATGGTGTAAATTCTTATTCTTTTAAGATTGGAGCGACAGGAGCATTAACTATTCATGTAACTGATAATGGTGATGACTCTACTGGAGTTCCTGTAGAAGGTGCTGTTTTTTATAGAACAGATAGTGCTGGAACTACTTATGGAGAACCAGTTACTACAAATTCTGATGGTGATGCTGTTTTAGAACACTTACCTTTTAGTGATACAACACCTCAAACTGTTTATTATAAACAAACAACTGGTGATGGTGAGCATACTTTTTCAGAAGAAGTAAAAACTGTTTCAATGAATAGTGCAAGTGTAACTGTTCAAGTAGAAAATCCAAATGCAGCAGAACGTAATTTTACGTTAACTGATGCAAATTATGAGAATTTAATAATAAGTGATGCAGAAATAGAATTAAATTAAAAAAAGCCGTTATGGCTTTTTATTTTGTTATAGTGTTATATTCTGTTATGAAATAGTCGTCTGTCATGCCTGCTATGTAGTCAATGACAACTCTTTCTTTTGTTGTGGATTTTTGATAATCTTTAGACATTTCTAAATAGTATTTATAAATATTGGAGTTTTGATTATTTGTTTTTAAATCATTTAAGTATGATTCAAAAAGGGTGTTAAACATTATATTTATTTTATTAAGTCTTTCTTTAGAATTAGCTTTGTAGTAGATATTTTCGTAATTAAAATTTTTAAGATTTATTATAGCATCAAATACTTTATCTGATATTTTTAAGTATGGTTTATTAAAACTATTATTAATGATATCTAGTATAATAGTATTTACTATGTCTCTGTTGTTATTTCCTAATACTTTAGTAATTGACTCAGGGATACTTGTTGATTCTAATAAGTTTAATCTTTCAGCATCTTCAATGTCTCTTCCTAAATATGCAATTATATCACTTATTCTTACAACACATCCTTCTAAAGTCATGGGAATTAAATGATCAGCAAAATCTTTGTCAGTATAACATTTTTCATATTCTTCAATAAATTTTTTTAGGTCTTTTTTTATTGGTTCGTATAGTTGTTTTGGTAACTCACCATTATGGCACATTATTCCGTCAAGTGTCTGGATAGTTAGGTTTTTATTTTCCAGAGTCATAAAGGTTCTTACACTTTGAACATTATGCATAAAATAAGTATTTGTGTATTTTAGAGATAGATTATTTAAAAATTTTTCTCCAACATGACCAAAGGGAACATGTCCTATATCGTGCCCTAATGCTATTGCTTCGGTTAAATCTTCATTTAAGTTTAATGCTCTGGAAATGGTTCTAGCTATTTTACTTACTAGAGTTACATGAATTATTCTTTTGGAAATATTATCATTTTCATTAATACTAAATACTTGAGTTTTATCTATGTATCTTGTGTAACTTAAACTATGAATAATTCTATCTATATCTCTAAAATAGTTGCCTCTAATATCTCTTTTTAAAGGCTCTAGACGTAGGGCATCTTTATTAAATGAGGCAAAATTGTTTAATAATTTTTCATGTTTTAACATATTATCTTCTATATTCATAAAATCACCATTTATATTATAAAAATTATAATGAAAAAAATAAAGTAATAATTTTAAAGTGTGCTATAATATAGGGGTTATTGTTAGTAAAAAGGAATAAATTATTACTTATGTAATATAAAAAATGAGGGCTTTGTAAAGAAAGGAAGTTATTATGTTAAAATTATTTAATTGTTTTAAGAAAAAAGAATGGTTTTTAGCAATTATTTGTTTTATTTTGATTTTTATTCAGGTATGGTTAGAGTTAAAAATGCCTGATTATATGTCAGAGATTACTAAACTTGTACAAACTGAAGGTAGTTTGATGAAAGATATTTTAATTAATGGTGGATATATGTTACTTTGTGCTTTAGGTAGTTTATTATCTGCTGTTTGTGTAGGATATTTGATTGCTAATTTATCTTCACTTTTTTCAAAATTAACAAGAAAGAAGGTTTTTACGAAAGTAGAAAATTTAGGAATGGAAGAGGTTAAGAAATTTTCTACTAGTAGTTTAATTACTAGAACTACTAATGATATAACTCAGGTAGAGATGTTTTTAGGAATGGGATTACAACTTTTGGTAAAGGCTCCTATAACTGCTATTTGGGCAATTACTAAGATTTTAAATAAAAGTTGGCAATGGAGTGCAATAACAGCAGTTGCTGTTTTGGTTTTATTAACAGTTATTGGAATACTTATTGTTGTAGTTATGCCTAAATTTAAAATTGTTCAAAAACTTATTGATAAAATGAATAATGTTACTAGAGAAAATTTAACTGGTATTAGAGTTGTTAGAGCATTTAATGCAGAAAAATATCAAGAAGATAAGTTTGAAGAAGTTAATAATTCATTAACTAAATTACAACTTTTTAATCAAAAATCTTTTGCTATAATGATGCCTGTAATGTATTTAGTGATGTATATGTTAACCTTGTCTATATATTATGTTGGAGCAGGTTTAATTAGTGATGCAATGATGGTAGATAAAATAGCTTTATTCGGAGATATGGTGGTTTTTTCTAGCTATGCAATGCAAATTATAATGTCATTTTTGATGCTTGCGATGATTTTTATGATGTTACCTCGTGCAAATGTATCTGCAAAAAGAATTAATGAGGTTTTAGAAAATCCAATAAATATTCAAGATGGAAATCTAGAAGTATTTGATGGTAAAAAGGTTGGTGAAGTTGAATTTAAGAATGTATCATTTAAATATCCTGATGCTGAGGAATATTTATTAGAAAATATATCATTTAAGGCTCATAAGGGTGAGACTGTAGCGTTTATTGGATCTACTGGTAGTGGTAAGTCTAGTTTGATAAACTTAGTTCCTAGATTTTATGATGTTACAGATGGAGAAGTTTTAGTAGATGGAGTAAATGTTAAAGAGTACAAGCAAAAATTTCTTCATGAAAAAATAGGTTATATTCCTCAAAAAGCTGTAATGTTTAATGGTACTGTTAAAAGTAATGTGGCTTATGGTGATAGTGGAAAAGAAGTAACTGATGAAATGATTAAAAAAGCGATAGAAGTAGCTCAAGCAACAGATTTTGTTCTTAAAATGGATGATAAGTATGATTCTCATATTGCCCAAGGTGGTACTAATATTTCTGGGGGACAAAAACAAAGATTAGCTATTGCTAGAGCGATTGCTAAAAATCCAGAAATATATATTTTTGATGATTCATTTAGTGCTTTAGATTATAAAACGGATTCTGTTTTAAGAAAAGAACTTAAAAAGTATACGAAAGATGCAACTAGTTTGATTGTAGCTCAAAGAATTGGAACTATTATGAATGCTGATAAAATATTAGTACTTGATAATGGAAAATGTGTGGGGATTGGTACTCACAAAGAATTATTAAAAAATTGTGATGTTTATAAGCAAATTGCTTTATCACAATTGTCAGAGGAGGAGTTAAAAAATGAATAATGAAGAACGTACTCCAAAAAAACATGGACCTGGTCCTTCTATTAATGCGGGTGAAAAAGCTAAAGACTTTTTAGGTTCTATTTTACGACTTATGAGAGAACTAAAGGATTTTAGAGTTTTGATTGTTATTTCTTTAATGCTTGCTGTAATTGGTTCTATTTTATCAATTTCTGCTCCTGATAAGTTGAGTAAATTAACTGATGAAATAAGTAAGGGATTAGTAGTAAATGTTAATAATTTAAAAGAATTATCTAAAACTAGTTTAGAAAATATTGATGAAGAGAAAATGGCTTCTTTAGTACCTAATATTATACAAATGGATTTATCTCAAAAAAATATAACAAGGATAATGTTAGATGATAAGTACTCTGATCAAGATAAAGAAGACTTTAAAAATGTTTTAAAAGAAGTTCAAGAAACTAATGATATTATGAAATTAACTTCTATAAATATAGAAATACTTAGAGAAATTTTTCATGATTCTTCTTATGATGATATTGCATTAACTAGTGATGATATGATTAAATTTCTTTATTTTATAAATAAAAATTATGAAGTTGGAGAAATAACAAATAATGTAGGATGTATTTTATTTAAAGATATTAAAATTGATGGAACAAATATTAATGTTGAAGATCAAGTTAAATTTATTAATATAATGAGTAAAGTTGATGATTATGAAAATGTTAATAAACTTTATAAAGAAATAGATAAAATGCCTGATTCTATTAAAGACATAGTTAAACCTTATATGAATATGGATAAGATAAAAAAAATAAGTTTATTTTTATTAATTTTATATTTATGTAGTGCATTATTTAATTATATTGAATCTATATCAATGACGGATGTTTCAAATAAGTTTGCGAGAAAGTTAAGAAGTAAGATTTCTAAAAAAATTAATTTGTTACCATTAAGTTATTTTGATAAAAATTCTATTGGAGATATCCTTTCTAGGGTTACAAATGATATAGATACAATTGCTCAATCAATGAATCAATCTTTAGCAAGTTTAGTTAGTAGTATAACGCTATTTGTTGGTACGGTTATTATGATGTTTGTTACTAATTGGATATTAGCAATTACGGCAATATTGTCTAGTTTATTTGGATTTATATTTATGTTTTCAATTTTAGGTAAATCTCAAAAATACTTTGTAGATAGACAAGTGGAATTGGGTAAATTAAACGGGCATATCGAAGAGGTTTATTCTGGGCTTAACGTAGTAAAAGCTTATAATGGTGAAGCAGAAGCTAATAGGGTTTTTGATGAATATAATGAAAGTGTTTATGATGCTAATAGAAAAAGTCAATTTTTATCTGGATTAATGATGCCTATGATGAATTTTATTGGTAACTTTGGTTATGTTGCTGTTTGTATAGTAGGAGCATTATTAGCAAGTAAAGGAAATATAACTTTTGGAGTAATAGTGGCTTTTATTACATATGTAAGATTATTTACATCTCCACTTGCTCAAATAGCTCAAGCTATGACTAGTTTACAATCTACTGCGGCTGCAAGTGAAAGAGTATTTGAATTTTTAGATGAAGCTACAATGCCTATAGAAAAAGATTTATTAAAAGATTTTGACGCTAGTAAAGTGAAGGGTGAAATTGAATTTAAAAATGTAGAATTTACTTATGATGGAAATGATACTCCAACTATTAAAGATTTTAGTGCTTATAGTAAACCAGGACAAAAAATAGCAATTGTTGGTCCAACTGGTGCTGGTAAGACAACAATGGTTAATTTGCTTATGAAGTTTTATGACATTAATTCTGGTGATATTTTAATTGATGGAATTTCTACTAAGAAAATTTCTAGGGATACTGTTCACAGATTATTTACTATGGTGTTACAAGATACTTGGTTATTTGAAGGAACTATCAGAGAAAATATTGTTTATAATCGTAAAGATATTACAGACAAACAAATAGATGATGTTTGTAAAGCTGTTGGGTTAGATCATTTTATAAAAACTTTACCAAAAGGATTAGATACTGATATTTCAGAAAATGATAGTGTTAGTGCTGGACAAAAACAACTTTTAACTATTGCTAGAGGTATGTTAGAAGATGCTCCTTTCTTAATTTTAGATGAAGCAACAAGTAATGTTGATACTAGAACTGAGGAACTTGTACAAATGGCTATGGATAAATTAACTGTAGGAAAAACAAGTTTTATAATTGCACATAGATTATCAACTATAAAAAATGCTGATTTAATTTTAGTTATGAAAGATGGTAATATAATTGAACAAGGAAATCATGAAGATTTGATGAAGAAAAAAGGTTTTTATGCAGACTTGTATAATTCCCAATTTGAGTTATAAGAGGAGATATATGAAAAATATTATAATAACTATAGGCCGTGAATACGGCAGTGGGGGTAAATTTATTGGAGAAAGTGTAGCAAAAAAATTAGATATACCTTTTTATGATAAAAACATATTGGTTGAAGCAGCAAAAAATAATAAAGTCAATCTTGGAAAATTAGAAGAACTTGATGAAAAGTATCGAAGTGATTTTTATAAAAAGTTAGAATTATTAAATTTTAATAATCTCAATAACAATCTTTCTAGTGATATTATTGAATATTATATTAGCAAAGAAATTAAAAATTTAGCTCTTAAAGGATCTTGTGTTATATTAGGACGTAATTCTAATAATATATTAAAAGATAGAGATAATGTTATAAATATATTTATTTATTCCAATAATTTAGAATTTAAATTAAAAAGAAAAATGCAATTAGAAAATATGAATAGGGAAGAAACTTTAAAACGATTAAACTTTGTTGATAAAGAGCGAAAGAGATTCTATGAAAGTTTTGATTCTAATTTAAAATGGGGTAGTAAATCTGATTATGACTATTTGATTGATTCTAGTATTCTAGGAATTGATGAAACAATAAATTTAATTGTTGATATTTATAATAAATTGGAAAAACAGTAAAATAAGAATTAAAAAGTGTATACAAAGATGTGTATACTTTTTTTGTATAAAAAACACGCCTAACTTTAGACGTGATTTTTTATTAATATTTTTTCTATAATGGTTAATGTTTTATAAAAAATGAAAGATTGGATTATTAAAATAAAGATTCCTGTCATTACTAAATTTAAATTAAATACTTGAGTTCCATATAAAATTAAATATCCTATACCCTCCTTACTTACTAAAAATTCTCCCATTATAACACCAATTAATGACATGGAAATATTTAGTTTAAGTGTTGAGAATACGTTTTCTAAACTACTAGGGATTACTAATTTTGTTAGTGTTTGGATTTTTGTAGCTTTTAAGGTTTTCATTAGTTTTATTTTATAAGGGTCTGTGTTTGTAAAACCATTATAAAAACCGATTAGAGAAACTATAAAATTTATTAATAAGGCCATAAATATAATAGATTTGTTATTGGCACCAATCCAAATTATTATTATAGGACCTAGTGCTACTTTTGGTAGACTGTTTAATATTGTTATATATGGGTCTGTTATCTTTTTTAGTGTATTTGACATATATAAAATAATTGCTATTAGAAAACTTGTAACACTACCTAGAATAAATGATATTAAAACTTCATTTGATGTAATTAAAATATGATTAAATAATTTTCCTGTGGAATTAAGTTCTTTTAAGCAACTTAATATTTTGGATGGACTAGAAAAAATAAATGAATTAATAATATTATATTTGCTTAATAGTTCCCATGTTATGAAAAATAGAAGAGCAATAGATATTTGAGTAATGAAAATAATTATTTTTTTAATTTTTAATTTTTTTAAATATTTTATTTGATTAGCAGACATGAATATCTAAATCCTTCCATATCTTATCATAATATTTATAAAAATCTTTGTCTCTTCTATTTTCATTTGGAGAGTTATTATTTAATTTAATATCATAGATCTTTTTAACTGTTGCAGGTCTTTTAGTTAATACAATAACTCTATCACATAGACTAACGACTTCGCCAATATCGTGACTTATTATTATAGTTGCTTTTTTTTCTTTTTTAATGATATTATATACATCCTCACTTACAGATAATCTTGTTTGAAAATCTAGAGCAGAAAATGGCTCGTCTAATAGTAAAATATCAGGTTTTATTGCTAGTGTTCTGATTAAAGCAACTGATTGTATATTTTATACACAAATTAGAAATTCCATTCTATATAAATGTTTCTAAAATCATTTTCTATATCATCTATGTAAATATTATTTATAAATTCATCTAAGATAATTTTATCTAGTTTATTAAATTTTTTATATTTATTTTTTATTTTATTATTATTTTTACTATCTTTATTAATTTGATATTGTCTTTTTTCTAAAATTTTTTTTTCATGATTATACTCATTTAAAAGATATATAAAGTTTTCGGTTGTAATAATGCTATTAATTTTATCTTCATAGAGATTTTTTATATACAAGTCTATTTTATTTAATTTGATTTTAATTGTATTTAATTCATTTGTTTTAAGAGTATTTTGATTATTATTTGATTGTAATTTTAAAAGTAGGGAATAATTATAATATTTTGTTAAAAGATTATTAATTTTATTTAATATAATATCTTTTAGTTCATCATATCTAATTGATTTATTTTGACATTTTGAATTATTACATATTAAATAGGAATATTTAGTGGAATTTTTTTTGTGCATTTTATTTTTACATTTATAACAATAGACTTTATTGGAAAATAAATGAATTGAACCATTTTTTGTGGGTTTAGTTTTAGTTTTTAAAAGATTATTTACTTTTAAAAAAGTGTTATCATCTATAATATTTTCATGAGTATTTTCTTTAGATATCCATTTTTCTTTAGAATTATTAATTATTTTATGATTTTTATAACTTACTGTAGTTCTTTTTCCTTGAATTAAGTTTCCTATATATATTTCATTAGTTAAGATTCTTTTAATTGAATTGGGATTCCATAGTATTTCATTTGGCTTTTTTTTAGAATTTATATTTAATTTTATTCCTTGTTGAAATTTATAATAAGAAGGTGAAGGAATTTTTTGTTTATTAAGGGTATTAGCTATTTTAGAAAAACCGTATCCTTTTAGGTAAAGATTGTAGATATATTTTACGTTTCTAGCAGCAATTGGATCTATTATTAATTTGTTTTTATTTGATTTGGATATTGTATATCCGTAGGATGCAAAAGGGGAAATGAATTCTCCTTGTTGCATTTTAGTTTTAAAAGCACTTCTTATGTTGTTTGAAACATCTTCAAGATACCATTCATTGACTAATCCATTTATTTGACGGGATTTTTTATTTCCTAAGACTAGAGTGTCGGCATTATCACTTAGTCCAATAAATCTAATATTCCATTCTTTAAATTTATTATTTAAATATTTTTCAACTATTTCCATATCTCTTGAAAAACGGGACTGACTTTTACATAATACAATATCTATTAAGTGATTTTCACAGTCTTTAATTAATTTTTCAAATTGAGGTCTGTAGGTTCCGGCTCCAGATATATCTTCATCACAATATTCTTTTTCTAATATAAAATTTGGGTGTTTATTAATGTAATCTATTAACATATTTCTTTGATTTTTAATAGATTCACTTTGTTCATAATAATTTTTTTTATCTTTGTCTTCGTTAGATAGACTTAGATAAATACCAACTTTATAAAATTCATTCATTATTTTTCTTTAATTTTATAATATTTAATATTTTTTTATTTATTAATAATTTTAAGTTAGTATTTATTTTTTTATTAATGTTAATTATTTTATAATTATATTTTTTTATATAAATCACCTTATTTAAGTATATTTTTTATAGTTATTTAAATGCTTGATTTTTAAGAAAAAAACTATTAAACTTAACGTAGTGAGGAGTATATTATGAGAACATTAAAATTAAGTAAGAAAATGCTATTTATAGCTATATTTTTATTGGTTGGTATTATTGCTTTTTTAGGAATAGGAACTTATTATACTGATAAAAAAGATGAATGTTTTGATTATCATGAATTAATAAAAGAAAGTAAGGATGCTAGTGATGCTTATGTTTCTTTAAATATTACTGATTTACCTTATGAATTTGGTGTTGAGGAGAAAAATGATAAAAAGTATAAATATTATTTTGTTAGTGATTCTAACTATATGTATATAGTAAGACTTACTGATAGAGTTTTTAATGATATAAAGAATATTTATGATAAGGGTGAAGCGTTTTCTTATCAAGTAAAGGGATATTTATTGGAAACACCAAGTGAACTTAAAAAATTAGCTATTGATACTTATAATGAGGGAAATGATTCTAATTTTAAGCTTACTAATGATAATTATGAAGATTATTTAGGAAGTACTTATATGGATATAGAATTGACTCCGTATACTAATTTTGTTTCTATATCAAATGCTGCTGCAATTATTTGTTTTACTTTTATGTTAATATGTATTTTATTGTTTATTATTTCTTTATGTAAATATAAGAAGACTTTAAAAAAATATGATTTATCAATGTTAGAAAGTTTAATTAATGAAAGTGATACTTTAGAATATAGGGATGCAAGAATATATTTAACTAGGAAGTATTTAATTTCAACTTTATATGGTTTAACTGTTTTAGATTATAATGATATTTTATGGATGTATACTGTTAATAGGTATTATAATAGGGTAGAAACTGGTATTTCATTAATTGCAGTAACAAAGGATTTTAAATCAAATCAAATTGGTAATATATTTAAAAATAAAGAGATGTTTTTAGAAATTATGAAGAAGACTAGTGAATATAATTCTAATATTAAATTGGGATATACTGATGATAATATTAATTATTTTAAAAAATTAAAAAAGAATGGTTAATCATTCTTTTTTAATTTATAAGATTATTTAAATAGTTAATTATATCTTCTTTTGTGTAATTGTTTTTTTGGTTTATCCAATATAAACATACACTTATTGTTCCTCCTAAATAGAATTTGGTTTCTATAGTATTATTTATATTATTATCTAAAACGTTATATAAAATATCTATTATAAAACTATTTTGATTGTGTTCTAATATTTTGGAATATAAGTTTTTTTTATTTTCAATATGATCTAGTATTTTTGAAATTACTTCTAAGTAATAGTTTTTATCTTTTATTTTATTATTAATATTTAAGTTGTTTTTTATTTCGTTAATAATATTCATTAATAAATCATATTTATCTTGATAGTATGTATAAAAGGTTGATCTATTTATTAAAGCTTTCTCACAAATTTCGGAAACTTTTATACTTTCAAATGATTTAGTAGACATTAACTCTAGTAAAGATTCTTCTATACTTTTTTTAGTTTTTATTACTCTTAGATCCATATAATCACCAAATTTATTATATCATAATTTAGACATATTTTTAAATTTGTTGGATATCATACAAAAGTGTTCTTTTGGTTGTAGAATATTTTTTTTAATGGGTTAAACTTTAGGTAGAAAGGTTGATGTTATGAAGAAGATTATAAATGAATATATTTATTCAGCGATTGTTAATTCTATTTTATTGGGTATTTTTGGTTTAATATTATTTTTAGTACCTGATATTTCTATGAGTTTAATAGCTTATTTAATAGGAGCAATATTCATATTAAATGGGATTGTATTTTTAATTTATGGAAAAAGGTTAGATTTTTCAGCAATTTTGATGTTATTAGTAGGAGTTGCGATTATTATAAAACCTGATTATATTAAAATTGTAATACCTATTGTGTTAGGGATATGGTTTATAATAGGAGGAGTTTTAAAGATGAGGGTTGGAATGTTTTTAAATGATAGTAGTTATCGTTTATTATCAACTATATTATCTTTAATTAGCATTTTATGTGGATTTATAATGATTTTATATCCTGTTAAAAGCTTAAATGTTATTACTGTATTACTAGGTTCAGTATTATTAATAAATGCTATTGCAGATATAATTGATTTATTATTAATTAAAAGAAATATTCATTTATTAGAAAAAGAATTATCAAATTATTTGGGTATATATATAAAGTAGTGTGTTTATCTTATACAAGCAACTCTTTGTTTCATACCACCAGATAAACTTTCTGGATATTTTTTCATAAAATCTTTTAGACCATAGGTTTCTAAAAGATTTTTTACATATTCAATATTTTCTTTAGTTAGATTATTTTCTATTTTTAAACCTAGTAAAGCATTATCTAATATGGTTAACCATGGAAATAGAGCATCGCTTTGCATCATATAACCAATTTTTGGATTATCAATTTTATAATTTATTAAACCATCTGTTGGATGTTCTAAATTTGAAAGAATTGAAAGTAGAGTACTTTTTCCACATCCACTAGATCCAACTATTCCTAATATTTCATTTTCTTTTAAAGAGAATGTTATATCTTTAATTGCTTCTATTTCTCCTTGTACTGTGTTATAACTTTTTTTAAGATTTTTAACTTCTAAAATATTATTCATAGAAATTATTTATTAATTTGTTATATGGAACATATTTTGATATTTGATTATCTTTAATCATTATGTCTTCAAGATTTTTGAAACTTTTTTCTGTTATATATGGTGTTTCTAACCATGAATCTGCTTCTTTATAACGTTCTATGATTGTTTCTAAATCGTTCTTTGAAGTGTCTGGGAATTGATTTATTATAGTGTCTGCAATAGTTTTTGAAGTATTGTTTTTTACAAAGTTTAATCCTTCATTAATAGAGTTGGTAAATTTTTTAATTAATTCTTTATTATCATTAATGTAACTTTTTCTGGCGTTGAATGCAGTGTATGGCATTTCACCACTGTATTTTCCGATAGAAGCTACTATGTAACCATAACCTTCTTTTTCTATTTTAGTGGCATTTGGTTCAAATAAATTAACAAAATCTCCTGTACCTGCTATAAAAGTTCCTGTTAGTGATGCAAAGTCTATTGACGTATTAATATTTATTTTTTTAGCATCTGTATTAGTTTTATCTAAGGCGTTTTGGAAATTTAGAATAGGCATTCCACCAACTCTTCCTGCTAATATTTCTTTTCCTTCTAACATATTGAATTTAAAGTTTTCTATTTTTTTTCTACTAACTAGAAATTGTCCATCTCTTTTTGTTAATCCTGCAAAAGATTGAATATAATCTTTTTCTCCTTCATTATAAATATATATAGTTGCTTCTGGGCCACAGAAACCTATTTCTACATCTTTTGATAATACTGCGGCAGTAACATTATTAGCTCCACTTGTAAGTATTAAATCAATATCTATTCCATTATTTTTGAAATAATTGTTTTCGATTGCTACATAGAATGGTGCATAAAAAGCACTGTGAGTCACCTCTGCAACTCTTACTTTTGTTAAATTATTATCTTGTTTATTATTTTTTAATAATGGTGATAATATAAGTAATATTAAACATACAATAATAATTAAACTCGTTATAATATGTTTTTTCATAAAACCTCCCTTAATTTTATATAGTATTATATTCCTGTTTTTATTTTGCGTGAAAATTGTTTTATTTGTTTTTTATAAACATAAAATTTAATAGTAGTAGGAGGGTTTATGAGTATAATTCCAAATGTTCCTCCTAAATTATTTTCTTTAAGTGCTGTTGCAGTAGGATATTTATTAATAGATGATATGACTGCTAATGAACAAAATGCTTTAGGAAATTGGTTGATGCTTACGGCCCAAGTTCTTTGTACTAATGCTTTTTATAAACAAGTTCAGGATGAACGTAGACAAGTGAATGATCAAAATTATTCTGTTAATGATACTATAATTATGTTGGAAAAGATGATTTGTGCTATGAAAAAGGAGATTGATGAGATGAAAAATGATAAATAATTTGCATTTTAAAAAAATATATTATATAATGTATTTGAAGTTTTAACTTGGTTTGAAAAATCTCCAATTTCTTACTACGTTATAACGGATATTATATAAGGAGGAAAAATAAATGGCTGTAACTAAAGAAAGAAAAGCTGAATTGGTAAAACAATTTGGTAAAGATTCTAAAGATTCAGGATCTACTGCAGTTCAAGTTGCTATTCTTACTGAAGAAATTAATGATTTAACTGAACATTTAAAAGTTCATATTCATGATTTTCATTCAAAAAGAGGTTTACTAATGAAAGTTGGTAAAAGAAGAAGTTTATTAGATTACTTGAAAAAGAATGATGTAGTAGCATATCGTGAATTAATTAAAAGTTTAAATTTAAGAAAGTAGGCACTTATTTTTTAGTGTCTTTTTTTATGAGGTGGGTTATGAAATTAGATAAAGTTTATTTAGGTTATACTAAAAATGGTGATGAGAGATTATTATATAAAACTTTAGGTTTTCTAAGTGTAGATTCTACTTATACTGTTTTTGTTGATTTGGAAACTGGTAAAAGATTTGATATAGGAGATGTTGATACTAGAACTTTAATTCCTTTTAAGGAAGTATTTAAATTTGATAAAAAACACGCTAGTAAGAGAAAAGTAGTAAAAACATATGCTGCTGATAGAAATCAGCTTATTGATTTAAAAAAATTATGTTATGTTGATATAGCTACTTATACAACAAAATCAGTTACTGAGGATGTGGAAGGGATAGTTTTTGATGTTAATGGTACACAATTAACTCGTAATGAGATTAAAAATAATGTCCTTGTTATTGAAAATGAAGATAATTATCAAGATTTTAGAACTGGAAAAGTTTATTCTGGTTTTAATTATAATAATGCAACTGACAATTCCTTATGTATAGATAGCATTTATATGATTGAAAGAGAGTCAGAACCATTATCAAAAAGAAAAATATTAAAGTATGATTATAGAAAAGAATTATAGGAGATTTTATGAAAAAAGTATTTGAGTTAGATTTTTACGGGAGAAAAATAGTTGTTGAAAATGGAGAGTTGGCTAAACAAAGTAATGGTGCTGTGTTAGTTAGATATGGTGATACCGTGGTTTTATCTGCTAGCGTAATGAGTAATAATACTGTTACTGCTGATTTTTTTCCTTTAACAGTTGTTTATAATGAAAAATTATATAGTGTTGGAAAGATTCCTGGAGGATTTATAAAAAGAGAAGGTAGACCAAGTGAAAATGCAACTTTGGCTGCAAGATTAATAGATAGACCAATAAGACCAATGTTTGATGAAAATTTTAGAAATGAAGTTCAAGTTATTAATACAGTTTTGTCAGTAGATCCGGATAATAGTCCAGAAATGACTGCTTTAATGGGTTCTAGTTTAAGTTTAGGTATATCTGATATACCTTTTGATGGTCCAGTTGCAGGAGTTGTTGTTGGAAAAATTGGTAAAGAATTTATTATAAATCCAACTGCTTCTCAATTAGAAGAAAGTGAACTTTCACTTACTGTTGCAGGAACTAAAACTGATATTTGTATGATTGAAGCTGGGTGTAAAGAAGTAAGTGAAAGTGTTATGGTTGACGCTTTAATGTTTGCACAAGACGCTATTAAAAAATTGTGTGAATTTGAAGAAGAAATTATAAAAGAAATTGGTAAAGAAAAAATAGATGTAGAGCTTGCTAGTATAAATCCAGAAGTAGAAAAATTAGTTAGAGAAAAAGCTACTCAAGATATTTTAGAAGCTATTCAAATAAAAGATAAGTTATTAAGCTATGCTAAAGTAGATGAAGTAAAAAGTACAGTTCTAGAAAGTGTATTAGAAGATTATTCTTATTTAGAAAAAGAAGATTTGGAAATTGTTGAAAAAGAAGTTAATAAAGTTCTTGGAATGATTGAAGGAGAACAAGTAAGATATTTAATTAATGATAAAAAAATTCGTCCAGATGGCAGAAAAATGGATGAGATTAGACCTCTTTCAGCAATGATAGATTTATTACCTCGTACACATGGTTCTGCTGTATTTACAAGAGGACAAACTCAGGCGTTGGCAACAACTACTTTAGGAGCTATTGGTGAGCATCAAATCCTTGATGGCTTAGGTCTTGAAGATACAAAAAGATTTATGTTACATTATAATTTTCCAGCTTTTAGTGTAGGAGAAACTGGAAGATATGGAGCACCTGGAAGAAGAGAGATAGGACATGGTGCTTTAGGAGAAAGAGCTTTGTTACAGGTTATTCCTTCAGAGGAAGAATTCCCTTATACAATAAGAGTTGTATCAGAAATTTTAGAGAGTAATGGAAGTAGTAGTCAAGCAAGTATTTGTGCTGGTTGTTTAAGTTTAATGGCTGCCGGCGTTCCAATAAAAGCTCCTGTTGCTGGAATTGCTATGGGTCTTATAACTAATGGTAAAAAATATACTATCTTAACTGACATTCAAGGATTAGAAGATCATATGGGAGATATGGATTTTAAAGTTGCTGGTACTAAAAAGGGTATTACGGCTTTACAAATGGATATTAAAATCAAGGGTGTAACTAAAGCTATTTTGAAAGAAGCTTTAGCTCAAGCAAAAAAAGCTCGTTTAGAGATTTTAGATTTAATGGGTAGTATTATAGAAGAGCCAAGAAAAGAATTAAGTCCTTACGCACCAAAAATTAAGACTATTACAATTGATCCTGACAAAATAAAAGATGTTATTGGTCGTGGTGGAGAAATGATTACTAAAATTATTTGTGATGCAAGTAATGTAAGTACAGTAAATGATAAAAATGCAGTTAAAGTTGATTTAGAGGATGATGGTAGGGTTATTGTATATCATACCGATTATGAAATAATTGATAGAACTATAAAGATGATTGAAGATGTTGTTAAAGAAGTTGAAATTGGTAAAGTTTATAATGGAAAAGTTACTAAAGTAGAAGATTTTGGGGCATTTGTAGAATTGTGGCCAGGTTGTGAAGGGTTGGTACATGTTTCTCAAATTGCTTATGAACACATTAATAAGCCAAGTGATGTTTTAAATGTTGGAGATGATATTTTAGTAAAAGCTTTAGGATTTGATAACAGAGGTAGATTAAATTTAAGTAGAAAAGAAGCTTTACCTAAACCAAAGAAAGAAATAAAGAAAGAAGACAGTAAAGAAGATAATTAGTTGTCTTTTTTTATTGAAATAAATTAGTTAATAAAGTATTATTATGATAGGTGATGCTATGAAAAAAGGTTTTACTTTAGTGGAATTAATAATTAGTGTAGGTTTAATTGCTTTGATTGCGGTAATGTCTATAGTTTTTATTGTGAATAGGAAAGATAAAACTGAAGATAAGACTATTGCATTAATTAAAAATTCAGCTTCTGTTAAGTATTTAAGTAGTGCCGAGAATGTTGAAGAAATTAAAGAAAGTTTTGGATTTAAAGCTTATAAAATTGATGATTTAATAAGTGAAGGATTATTAGAAGAGAAAGTAAAAGCTACAGTAAATAAACTTAAAGATAAAGAAACTGATGAAGTTAAGAAGAAATATTATGATAAAGTATTATTAAGATATGATTATTCTAATGAAGGCGAAGGAAAGATTGATTATGTTTATCCTTTGAAACCTAATGAGAATGGTATGCTATTTGTAGTTTATACCGATTCTGATACTGACTATATTACTTTTGTTGCTAACGATTTTAGTTCAGAATATTTTAAGTGTAATACTGGAATTAGTGAAATTGGATATATTGATTCTGAGTATGAATCAAATAAAATTACTGATGCTACAACAATAGAAAATAATTTATCATGTAAGGTTGTAACTGATGATTCTCCTTTTTATGATGTGGAATTAGATCATAGTAATGAAGAATATAATCAAGAAAAAGCAAAATATTCTAATAGAGTTAAGTTTGATGATAGTGTTAGTGAAGCAAAAATACAGTATTCATATAAAGCTAGTGATGGAAAGTATTATTTTTCTACTGATACTAGAACTATAAAATTAGTTAAGTTAAGTGATTTAGTTTTAGCAGCTTTTAACAATGGAAGTAAAATAACGGATTATGATCAATATTATAAAGGATCTGTTGGAGTATTTCTTTATGACGAAGGAAAAAGAACACAAGTTGAATTAAATTCGATTCTTAGTGGTGATCCTTCTTGGAAATATAAAAATAAGAGTAATGAAATAAAAAATATTGATACCAGTACTTCAGATCCTGTTAAATTAAGTGAAAATAAGATGAGTATTGATGTTACTAAAAGTGCTACAATTAATGGTGTTAGTGTGAATTTAAGTTTTTTATCTGGTCTTAGTAAAGCTTTAGAATTTAATAACACTATTAAAGTGGATAATGATAAACCACAAATAGTAAATTTACAAACAGTAATAAATGAGACAGATGAAAACAAAGTTAATGTAAGTTTTACGGCTACTGATCAGCATTCAGGATTAGCTAAAATTTTATTAAAAAATAAAAATGGCGATGAAAAAGATATTCCAGTTACTGATACTTCTTCTCAAGAAGTTAGTTTTGAAGTTTCTAAGGATACTGATGATCCAGAAAATTGGTCTATTTATTTAGTTGATAGAGTTGGAAATGATATTACAGTGGAAATTAGTGATGTACCAATAGCTAAAGTAAAATCTATTCCTGGTGAAGTATATAAATTTGATTTGCAAGTTGCTTCTGCTAAAAAAGTTGTAGTAGGTCTAGATTTTCCGATATTTAGGGAACAAAATCAATCAAAAAAATGTACTGAAGATGGTAAATGTTATGACACTAATCGTTTTAAAGAGTGGTTTGTTGATGGAGTAAATTTTGATGAAGATGGGAACCTTATTATGATAAATACTACATATACTTTTAATTTTTTAGATATTGTTAAAAGTTTTTATAGTCATTATAATAGTAGATGGAGTAGATGGGATGGCCCACCTAGTATTAGCCAATACGTTTTAAATAATATGGAAGTTGATTTAATTATATCTGTGACAGGTGAAAATGATAGTGTTGCTCAATACAAATACAAAGTTAAATTGAATGCTTATAGTGATTCTGGAGGATTTGGAGGAGGATTCTTTAGTTATTCAGGATGGTCACCTTCATTTAGAGGATTTAACAATAATGGTGATATATTATTTTCTGAATATTGTAGAAAATCTTATGAAATATTGTACTTAAAAAAAGGAACTAATGGTGAAGTAGTTCAACTTCTTAAAGCATATCCTCATACATTTGTAAGTTCTTTAACTGATAAGAATGCCAGATATGGTAATTATGTAGATGTTTCTAGTAAAAGATATACTAGTTATCGAAGTTACGAATATATTTATGATTTAAAGAAATATGAACTTGTTGATTCTTTAAGTTGGACTAGTAGTTATCCAATAGGAAATTCGAAAATAGATAGACCTAGTAATTATGCAAATTTTGAACGTATTTATGATAAGAGCTATTATTCAGATATGTCTGATTTATTAGGATATTATAAAACTATAGGAAGGGTAGCTGTAACAAATCCAGATAGAATTTTTATAGCTACTTGTAGTGATGGTGTTTGCAAAATTATATTTAATTATGAAGATAATTGGAAAGGTGTAATAACTGTTACTAAATTTGATAGTAGAGTAGATTATACAATGTATTATTTTAAAGAAGAAGTTAGTGTTAGTCTTATTAATAGCTAACTTTTTTAATTGAAATAATTTAATTAATAAAGTATTATTATAATGGGTGAGGCTATGAAAAAGGGTTTTACTTTAGTGGAGTTAATAATCAGTGTAGGGTTAATTGCTTTAATTGCGGTAATGTCTATAGTTTTTATTGTGAATAGGAAAGATAAAACTGAAGATAAGACTATTGCATTAATTAAAAATTCAGCTTCTGTTAAGTATTTGAGTAGTGCTGAAAATGTGGAAGAGATAAAAGATAATTTAGGTTATAAAGTTTATAACCTAAATGATTTAATAAATGATGGGTTATTGGAAGAAAAAGTGACTGATTCTGTTAATAAACTTAAAGAAAAAGAGATAGATAGTACTAAGAAAGGATATTATGATAAAATTTTATTAAAATATGATTATTCTAAGAGTGGTGAGGGTAATATAGAGTATATTTATCCTTATGTACCTAATACTAATGGATATTTAGAATTAAATTATGATAATGAAATAACTTATTTTATTACTACGTCATCTACTAATTTTCCTTGTAAAACAGGAGTTAATTTTATTGGATATATTGATGAAGATTATAATGCAACAAAAATAAATACAGAATTGGTGTCATCTTATATTTGGAATAATAGTTTGAATAATCTTAGTTGTAGAATAATTACAGATGAAAATCCAATATTTGATCCTGAGGCAACAAATATAGAAAATTATCAGGCTTTATTTGATGAACAAATTAATAATTATAAAAATAACAAAAACGTTTCGATTGAGTCCGGTGAAGATACTATTTTATTACAATATATTTATAAAACTTCTGAAGGGAATTATTTAATTGCTAAAGATTCTAGAACAGTAAAACCTTTGGTACTTGATAATTTAAAACTAGTTGCTTATAACGAAAATGAAAAAATTGAGGATTATAGTAGATGGTATAAGGGAAATGTTAAGGTTCAACTTGAAGATGATAAAAATAAATTAGTAAATATAAGTGCTTTTGTTGATACTAGTAATATAATATGGAAAAGAGAAAATGGGATATCTGAAACTGAAGCTCCTTTAGATAGCGTAATTTTTAGGAATAGTAGTAAAATAAAGCCATATTTAAAAATTAGTTATTCTGGTTATAGCAAGGAATATAATTTTTTAGATTATATAAAGATTGATAATAGTTCTCCAAAAATTGAAGGCTTGAAGTTAGAAAATATAATGAATGGAGAAGAATTAAAAGGATTTAAAATTAAGTTTACAGCAAAAGATGAACATTCAGGTTTAAAAAAACTTATTTTTAAAGATACAACTTCAGATAAAGTTTTTGAACAAGATTTTAGTACATTATCTAATAATTTTGAATTTGATAAAAAAATAAATGATTCTATAGGAGGTTCATTTAATTCAAGAGATTGGGAAATTACTATTATTGATAATGTAGGTAATGAAACTAAAACTCAATTAAGTGATGTTCCAAAAGTTAGTGTAACTCCAGTTGAGGGAAGTGTATTTGATTTTAATGTAAATATTGGGTCTGCTAAACAAGCTACTATAGAGTTTGGTTTGCCTTTTGTAGAAAAATCTAATATTGGAAGCTCTATCCCGTATAATATTACTAATTTTAGTAATAGAAACAAAAAGGAATTAGTTGGGTCAGGAGAATCACTAGTTAGTGGAAGTTATTCTTATAATTTTGTAAATATTGCTGAATGGGTGCGTAGTTGGATAAATAGTGAATGTTGCAGTAGAGGTAATTATACTTTAAGGCCTACTATTTTAGATAATTTTCAACTTGATGTTATTGTAAATACTACGAGTATTTCTGGAGCTGTTTATACCAATAAATTTAGAGTGACACTTAATGCTTATCATGATTCTGGCGGATTTGGAGGATCTCTATTTAATTATAGTGGTTGGGATGCAACATTTAGAGCAATGAATAAAAATGGAGATATTCTTTATTCTGAATATAGTAGAAAATCTAGTGATACTTTGTGGATTAAAAAAGGTGATAAAGTAGGAGGTAAGATAACTCAACTATTAAAAGTTGGTTATGGAGATACTTCAAGAACAATAGTAACCTCTTTTGATAATTATTATATTAATTATGGATTTTGGCAAAGAGTTAATGCTAGCAAAAATTATACATATTATAATCATTATCAATATAAATATGATATAAGCCAAGAAAAAGATATTGCTGATGCTTTTAATCCACGTCAGAGATATACTTTTAGTGATAATATTTCTAAATATCCAGATAATTATACAAGTGGATTATATAGTAAGAATTATTATTCTAATCTTAGAGAATATTTAACATATTATAAAGCTATTGAAAAAATTAGAGTTACAAATCCAGATGAAATTGGTATGTGTACTAGTTCTTCCTGTTTTGGGGATCATTTATTTGAATTTGAGGATGGATGGTTCGGATTTATTTCGTGGGATAGATTTAGAAATCCTGGATTAGGTAGCAGAGTAGATTATACAATGTATTATTTTAAAGAAGAAGTTAGTGTTAGTTCTATTGATTAGCTAACTTTAAAGAAAGATTTAATGTTTTTGAACTTAAGTAATTAAGTTCTTTTTATATGGGTCTTTGTATCATACTAAAAATGTAAAATAAAATAGTTTATTATATACTTAAGGAGTAAGTTATGAAGGGAATAATTGATGAATTAAAAAAGATAAGTGATCCTGCTTATCAAAAGTATAATAAAAATCTTATAAAAGGTAGTAGTCCCATACTTGGAGTTAAAATTCCTCAAGTTAGGAAAGTTTTTCAGGGAATAAAAAGAGAAGGTAAAACTGAAGAGTTTTTTTTTAAATATGAGGGAAAATATTTTGAAGAAAAATTAATTAAAGGTTTTTTTATTGCTGATGATTCAGAGCTTTTTGATAAAGAGGTTTTTAATTATTTAAAAGAAGTGGATTCATGGTGTTTATGTGATACATTTTGTAATAGTTGTAAATTTATAAAAAAAGATTTGGATAAATATTTTGGATTAGTAAAAAGATTATTGGAAAGTGATCAAGAATTTACTATAAGAGCTGGTTATGTATTTTTGTTATATTATTATATTGATGAAAAGTATATTGATTATATATTTTTAAGTGTTTTAAAAACAAGTGATTATTATTATGTTAATACAGCAATTTGTTGGTTAATTTCTACATTATATTTAGATTATAAAGATGAAGTTCTTAATTTACTTAGTAAAGATATAAATGATTTTGTTAAAGAAAGAACTATTGAAAAAATAATGGATTCTACAAGAGTAAGTGAAATGGATAAAATAAGATTAAGAAAGTTGAAATAGGTTATTATTTTTTGTATAATTAATTAGGTGATTTTAGTGATTTATTTGGATTATTCGGCAACTACGCCAGTTATTAAGGATGTTTTAGATAGTTTTAATGTCGTGTGTAATGACTATTTTGGTAATCCAAATAGTTTACATAGTTTAGGTATCAAAAGTTATGAATTATTGAAAAGTGCAAGAAAGCAAGTGTGTGAATTACTTAATATAGAAGATTCTGAATTGACATTTACATCTTCATCTACTGAAAGTAATAATATGGCTTTAATTGGGGTAGCTTTAAAAAAGAAAAATATGGGTAATCATATAATTGTTTCTAAATTAGAGCATCCTAGTATTTATTCTATTTGTAATTATTTAAGTAGTATTGGATTTAATATAAGTTATGTTAGTAATGATTCGGAAGGATTAATTGACTTAGAAGATTTAAAAAATAAGATGACTGATAAAACAATACTCGTATCTATTTGTGGTGTTAATAGTGAAATTGGAGTTAGACAGCCTTTAAGAACTATTAAACAAGTAATAACTAAAGTTAATAAAGATTGTTTATTACATTCAGATTTAACTCAAGCGTTAGGTAAAATAAAGATTAATTTAAATGATGTCGATTTAGCTACTATGTCTAGTCATAAAATTTATGCACCAAGGGGATTAGGAGTTCTTTATAAAAAGAGTAATGTTTCTATTAGTCCAATATTATATGGAACTAATAATAGTTTAGAAATTGGTACTCCACCACTTGCCTTAATAGTATCATTTGCAAAAGCTTTGAGATTAATTTTAAGTGATACTTTAGAAAAAGAAGAAAATATAAAAGAATGTTATAAAATACTTGATGAAGGTTTAAAAAAATATCCAGATATTAAAATAAATAGAAGTAAATATTGTATAGAACAAATATATAATATAAGTTTAATGTTTATAAAACCAGAAACTTTTATTCATGCTATGGAAAAACATAATATTTTTATTTCTAGTAATACAGCGTGTAGTAAAGGTTCTATTAGTACGAGTGTAATGGCACTTTATAATGATAAAGTGCGTGCAAGTACTACTTTAAGAATAAGTATATCTTATCTTACTACACCAAAAGAAATAGAAGATTTTTTATATTACTTTGATTTAGAATATAACAATTTAAGAGATTTAGTTAAGGGGGAAAAATGAAAAAAATAATTATAATAAAATATGGAGAATTATCTACTAAGAAAGATAATATAAATTATTTTTTAAGTTGTTTAAAAGATAATATTAAAAATGTTTTAAAAGATAAAGAAGTAACTATTAAATACGATCGAGGAAGAATGTTTATTACAAGTACTCATGATGATTATGAAAATATTTTAAATATTATTAAAAATATATTTGGTATTCATGAAATTAATATTGGATATGAAATAAATGGTAATGATTTAGAAAATATTAGTAATAATTTAATAGAACTAATAAAAGATATGACTTTTAATAGTTTTAAAATTGAAACAAAAAGAAGTTATAAAGATTATCCACTTACTAGTATGGAAATTAGTAAGAAAATGGGTGGTATTATTTTAAAAAATAAAGAAAATATTTGTGTTGATGTTAGAAATCCTGAAGTAATCATTAATATAGAAGTACGAAAAGATAAATCATATATATATTATAAGGGTGTTAAAGGGTTAGGAGGATATCCTGTTGGTTCTTTAGGTAAAGGACTTTTAATGTTAAGCGGAGGAATTGATTCACCAGTAGCTGGTTATCTTGCTATGAAAAGAGGAGTGAAATTAGAAGCTGTTTATTTTGAAAGTCCTCCTCATACAAGTATTCAAGCTTTAAATAAAGTAAAAGAATTAGCAGAAATTATTGGAAAGTATCAAGGTGTAGTAAAACTTCATGTAATTAATTTTACAGAAATACAAGAGACTATTTATAAAAATATACCTCATGAATATTTAATTACAATTATGAGAAGAATGATGTATAGAATTTGTGAGGGGATTATAAAAAGAAATAGATGTAAAATTTTAATTAATGGAGAAAGTATAGGACAGGTTGCTAGTCAAACTTTAACCAGTATGAGTGTTATTAATGAAGTTGTTAAAGTCCCAGTTATAAGACCAGTAGCTTGTTTAGATAAGTTAGAAATAATTGATATTGCTAAGAAAATTGGAACTTATGAAACTAGTATATTACCATATGAAGATTGTTGTACTATATTTGTACCTCAACATCCTGTAATTAATCCAACTTTGGATAAATGTATAGAATATGAAGCATTAATTGAATATGAAAATTTAATTCAAGATGCAATAAAAAATGAAACAATTATTAAAATGGGGGAAACAAAAAAAGAAATAAATAGTATTTTATAATAAAAATCACTCATAATAATAAGGGTGATTTTTTAATGGATATTGATAATAATTATGAGTATAAAGCTAGTGATTTAGATTGTAGTGATGATAAACAGATTATAAATGAATTATGTAATGAATATGGTTTTAATTTTGGTAGTACTAGAAAAAGAAAAGTAGATGAATTTGATAAAGCATATAAATTAAAACATTTTAATTTTGATAATCATATTTAAATTATTAAATGAACTTAGTAAATTTTTTCTAAGTTTTTTTAATGCTTGACAAGGGGGGGGGCTACCTGTATAATAATGATTAGTAT
>CAKOLD010000009.1 GCA_934096015.1 uncultured Bacilli bacterium | reverse complement strand
GGACCAGGCCATGGAGGTCAAGCAGCTTTAACAAACTCTTTTATTGAAGGAAGTTTATCAGAGATATATCCTGAATACCCAAGAAATTTAAACGGATTAGAAAGATTATGTAGAAACTTTAGCTACCCAAAAGGTTTTTCATCACACGTTTCTCCTGAAGTTCCAGGAAGTATTCATGAAGGGGGAGAACTAGGGTATTCTTTAGCACATGCCTTTGGAGCAGCTCTTGATAATCCTGATTTAATAGTTGCTTGTGTAGTCGGTGATGGTGAGGCTGAAACCGGTCCACTTGCTACAAGTTGGAATGGTATAAAATTTTTAAATCCTAAAACTGATGGAGCAGTACTACCTATTCTTCATCTAAATGGTTACAAAATTGCTAATCCTACAATTTTAGGAAGAACAAAAGATGAAGATTTAAAAAAGATTTTTGAAGGGTTGGGATATGAACCAATTTTTGTGAGTGGGGACGACCCAATAAAAATGCACGAAATTATGGCATCTGCTCTAGACAAATCAATAAACAAAATTAGAAAAATGCAAATTACTGCTAGAAACTCTAATTTAAATTTTGCTATAAAATGGCCATTAATTATCATGAGAACTCCAAAAGGTTGGACAGGCCCTAAATATAGGGATAATCTTCCTGTCGAAAATTCTTTTAGATCTCATCAAGTTCCTATAATAGTAGATAAAGATAATCTTATAAATTTAAAAGAATTAGAACAGTGGTTGAAAAGTTATAAACCTGAAGAACTATTTAATTCTGACGGTACAATAAAAGAAGAATTAATTAATTTTACTCCAAATAAATTAAAAAGAATGGGACTTAATCCAAATGCTAATGGCGGAGTTCTTTTAAAAGAATTACATCTACCAGATATAAAAGATTTTGAAATATCTGAAAACCACGGACAAGTTTTAAAAAGTGACATGTTTGAACTAGGGAAATATTTAAAAGAAGTAATCACTCTAAATGAAAATAATAACAACTTTAGAATATTTGGACCAGATGAAGCTTTATCTAATCGTTTAAATAAAGTTTTTGAAGTTACAAATAGAAAATGGGATTCAGAAATTATTGCAACAGATGAATTTTTAAATAAGGAAGGAAGAGTAATAGATTCTTATTTATCTGAACACTTATGTGAAGGAATGCTAGAAGGTTATCTTTTAACAGGAAGACATGGTATTATTCATAGTTATGAAGCTTTTGCTAGAGTAATAGATTCTATGATATCTCAACATGCGAAATGGTTAAAGATTACTAAAAATCTAGCATGGCGAGTTCCAATTTCTTCGTTAAATATTTTATTAGCAAGTCACATTTGGCAACAAGATCATAATGGATATACTCATCAAGATCCAGGATTTTTAAATCATTTAGCAACCAAAAAAGGAGATATTGCTAATATCTACCTTCCATATGATGCTAATTCTTTAATATATACATTGGATAAATGTTTAAAAACAAAAGATAGTATAAATGCTATTGTGGCATCAAAGCATCCAAGATACCAATGGCTTAACATGGAGGAAACCATAAAACACTGCAATAAAGGTATCGGAGTATGGAATTGGGTTTCAAATGCAGCAAATCCAGATATAATTTTTGCATCGAGTGGAGATACTCCAACCCTAGAAACTCTTGCAGCAATTAAAATACTAAAAAAATTCTTTAAAAATATAAAAATAAGATATATTAATGTCATTGATTTAATGACACTAGAAAAACCTCATAGACATGATCATGGGCTTGATGATGAAGAATTTACTAGATTGTTTGAAAAAGATACTCCAGTCATTTTTGCATTTCATGGATATCCAAGCCTTATCAAAAGTTTAATATATTATAGAGAAAATAAAGACTTCCACGTTCGAGGATATCAAGAAGAAGGATCTATTACAACCCCGTTTGATATGAGAGTACAAAATAAAATAGATAGATACCATTTAGTACTTTCAGCAACCACATATTTACCAATGGATTTTGATATTGAAGAAATTAATCAATATTGCCTAAATCAACTTGATAAACACGAAACTTATATTAAAGAATATGGCAAAGATATGGAAGAAATAGAAAATTGGAATTGGAATAGTGAAGAAATTTAATATAATTCTTTACATTCGCCACTTTTAGGTTTATAAAAACAATGATTTTTATACTTTCCAGCATAAGGATTATCATAAAAAGTAGTTTTACAATTAGTGCCAGTTGGCGGAGCATAAAACCATAGTGCATGAGTGGCAGGGTAGTAATACTCTCCACTTATGCACCTTTTTGCTAATTGTTTTTCAGTAGTTGTACTAGATGAATAGAATAGCGAACTATGTATTCCGGAAAACCCACCGGGATTCTGATAAACAACATCATATAAAGAACGAATATCCTTAAAAACTAAACAATTAGCAATCGCTCTATTAACAATAACATTACCTACCATTAGCATTCCTAAATTACCTTCACCTAAAGCTTCGGCTCTCATCAATCTTGCAACTAAATCCAGTTCTTTTGTTGTATAATTAATTAACACACTATCACCTAAGAAACTATATGAATTAAAAAGTAATCTTAATACAAAAATAATGTTTTACAAATTAGTTTAATATGTTATAATTAAATTGCCATTCAAATAGGGGATTAGTTAAATGGTATAATAATGGTCTCCAAAACCACTGTTGGGAGTTCGATTCTCTCATCCCCTGCCATATAAAAAGAAACTCCAAAAATTTGGAGCAAACATATATAAAAGCACGGAAAACTTTGAGTTTATCCGTGTTTTAGTTTGTCTAAAAAATGGAGGAAAAAATGATTAAAAATTATGTTGATTTAAAAAGAAACGAAAAGTTTGAAAGAAAAATAAGAATTGCCTGTGATTTTCATAGTGCAAAATATGAGTTTACGCGTGGAAGAATATTAAATATAGATAAAGTTAATGTTAGTTTTATTGAACCTCATAAGTTTTTAATAGAATTAAATGGTAAAAAAATAATAGTAATATATTTTGATGAAGATAATATGTTCTTATATAATAGGACAATGCAAATAGATATGAAAAAATTAAATTTAATATTAGATACAATGAGAGGTGCCTATAACGAGTAAAAGTAAATCATGTTATGGAAAAAGAACATTTTATTAAATGCACAGGTTAATGACAAAGATATTTACAAAGTTAAATTATTGCCAGAACAAAATGCAGAATGTAGAATTAAATATATAAAAGGATCAAAATTATATGTATATTGTAATAAATAGGGACTTTGATTTTGTGATATAGAATAATAGTTATTTGTATTATAATTGTTAAAAGTCTTTGACAAACTTCCAAAGACATTTGGTAGAAATCTATCACTAACATATATATAATTGTTAGTGAAAGGAGGAATAAAAATGAAGTTAGGAGATAATATTTTCAAGCTAAGAAAAGATTGCAAACTTTCACAAGAACAATTAGCAGAAAAAGTTGATGTTACTAGACAAACAATATCAAATTGGGAGCTTGGTGAAACTTTTCCCAATCCTCACCAGTTAAAATTATTATCTAAAGCACTTAATGTTAGTATTGATGAATTATTAAATAATGACATTAAACAAGTATTAGTAGAAAAAGCAAATAATACCGAAAAACTTGCCGAAATGATAATTAAGATATTAAAAGTCTTGGGAATAATTTTTGTTGTCGGTTTCGCTATTACTATTTTCATAAATATTATATTTGGCGCTAAAAAAGATTCGATGACTATAAAAGAAAATCAAACAGTTCTTCTTAATTGTCAACTTAATGGTGAAAAATATACTTATTTAATAGAATATGATAAAGATGATAATATTGTTGATGCAAGTGGTAGTGATTATATTATAAATGTTGTTAAAGATAAACAGTTTAACAAAGCTAAAATTTTAGTAAAATATATTGAATCATATTTTGAAGATAACGGTGGGAAATGTTAATTTAATAATATATTTTATAAATAAGATCAATTTTAGATTGGTCTTTTTATTATAAATTATTGATGCCCCAAAAAAAGTCACATTAAAAACTTTCTTGAAATCTAAAAAATCATGATATAATGAATATACAAGAAGTAAATCGCATTTCGTTTATTATTTATGAGGAGATATAATGAAGAAGAAAAAAATAATAATAATCACACTGTGTTCTATAATAGGTTTAATATTTTTAGATTTTATAGTCGCTTTTTCATTCAATAACAGTCCAATAATTAAAAATAGAGATTATTATAATGGTGGTTCTACAGTTTACAAAGATAAAGGAATATTTACAAATACATATAAATGTTATGATGGTAAAACTAAAACAGTCTTAAAAACATCCAAATATGTTTGTCCTATGAATGACATTGAACAAGATATAAAAGAAACAATAACAATTACATTTGATACTAAAGGTGGAAGTAAAATAGATAGTATTACTATAAGTAAAGATACTGAACTTACACTTCCAAAAGATCCTACTCGAGATGGTTATATTTTCAAAGGCTGGGTTGATAAAAATGAAACTCCAATTTATAACAAAGTATTACTTGCAGAAGACACAATTCTTTATGCTGTTTGGGAAAAAAATGAAACAAGTAATATAATAACAATTACATTCGATACCAAGGGTGGAAGTAAAATAGATAGTATTACTATGAGTAAAGATACTGAACTTATACTTCCAAAAGATCCTACATTTAAGGGATATACTTTTAAAGGCTGGGTTGATAAAAATGAGACTCCAATTTATAACAAAGCATTAATTGCAGAAGATACTACACTTTATGCTATTTGGGAAAAAGTAGAAAATAAAAAAAATAGTTCTAAAACTGAACAACCCAAAACAAACACTAATACAAATAATAACAATGGTAGTGTTAATACTAATAAGCCAAATCAGAATGCAAATAATAATAATAATACAAACAATAATAATGAAAATACTGTTTTACCTGAAAAAAAACCACCTGTTGCAGAAAAGACTAAAGCAGAGAAAAATGATGAGTATAGAAAACAACTTCAAAATAAGTATTCAGTTAAAATAGCATATAAAAATGAGTTGGGAAATTATACTATAAATGGTTATGGTTCAGATAAACTTAACGATGATAATAAAATAAATAATTGCCTTGGCGAAATAGATAAAACTTTAAAAAACTATCCAAATGGTTTCTTTAAAGAAATGAAAGATTATGGAATGCCTTTAACTATTTACTTAGTAAACAGTATTAGTGGTAATGTTTCAGGACTTACTGATGCAAAAGATAAAAATGATATTAAAATAATGATTGCCCCAGCAAGTTTATTTGAGAACACTTTAAATCACGAAATAATGCATTATATAGATTCTTATATAAAAGTTAAAGGGTATCCTATTGATATAAATAATACTATGAAAGATGTAAATCCAGTAGGTTTTACATATGGAGATACAAGTAATGAGTATGTTTATTATTTTACGAGTGTAGATAATGCTTATTTCTTATCATCATATGGAAAAACAAATTATTTGGAAGATCGAGCAGTAATATTTTCAGACTTAATGACTAGAACTTTTACAAAAGATTATTATGCTGATGGTACTCCAATAAACAAAAAAGCAAAATTAATTAGTTCACAAATTAAAGAACACTTTAACACATTATCCAATACAGGAAGATATTATTGGGATAGATTCTTATAATATGGTTTAAATAAATTAATTTAGGAAAGGAGGAATATATGAAAAAAGATTTACTAGTAAAAATAATTATAGCAGTAGTTGTTTTTGCAGGATTAGGATACTTTACATATACAAATTATGTTTCAAAAGAAAAAGAATTAGTCTTTAAAGCAAGAATTAAAGAAGTAACAGTAAATAATAATGTATATACTGTCCTAGTAGAAGAATATGACAAAAACAAAAAAGAATATACTACAGAGTATGAATTTGAAATAAATAAAGACACAAAAATAGTTTATAACAATGAAGATTCTACTGCTGATAAATTAAAAGCAAATCAAAAAGTAACTATTACTTCATCTGATGTGATGTTGCCAAGTGAACCAGCTAAATTATCTGATGTAAAAAAAATAGTTGTTTTAAAAGATTAATTAGTTTTAAAAGTCTTGCTAAATAAAGCAAGACTTTTTTATAGAATAATATTTGTGAATAATAAAATTGTGCAAAATTTTTCTCATGATAATAACAAGTTTCATTTAAACTCTATAGCATTAATAATAACAGGTAATGCTGATTAATGAATATAGAAAATAAAATTATTAAAGACTTCTTTATCACTTTTCAAATTGCACTATATCAACAGATAATATGTATAACCATTTAATTGGATGCTACCAATATATTTTCAAACGATTTTCAATTTTTGTTTCATTTTTTCATAATAATGCAATGAATGACAAGAAAGTATCTAATAGTAACTGCTAGGAAATCAGAAAAATCCAGTTTTAAAAATATAAATATATGAGAGTAAGATTTTTATATCTAGCTTTCATTTTTTACTTATTATAAATAAATTTTGTTGCAAATTAAAGAAAGTGTGATAAAATACACGTAATTCTCCAACGATATCAATTTTTTTAAAATTGAAGGGAAAAAATAATATGCAGGAGGAGCTAGGCATCAAATCACTACAAGTTCGATTCTCTCGGCTCTTTCCATATAAAAATATTTGAACTTTTGTATTCGTTGAAATAAATCTAATACAAATGTATCATTTTTTAATAACTTATTTTAAATAGGGGATATTATTATGAATTTATTAGAAGATATTTACAAAAATTTAGTGAATAAAGATTATGACGAGTTAACTAAAATAAGATGGATATATTTATATCTGTGTGAAATGTTTGCATATGATACTAGATATTTATACTCATGTAGAGAAACCAAAGAGAAAATATACAATACTAAGATTGATGTAGCAAACACTGAAGAATTTGAAGTTGTTTGTTACACATTATCTCGTATACTTGCAGATATTTTAACGGAATTTGGATACAAAGCAGAAATTAGATTAACCACAAATGAACCACTTACTCATGCTTTTGTAGTAGTAACTTATAAAGATGATGTCTTAAAATTAGATCCAACTAAAAGGCATGATATTACGAGAGTTAAAATAAATAATGATACCAGAGATTTTAATTCTTTATCACAAGATCAATTTTTCTCTGAAAAGTTAATGAACATTGATAAAAACATTGCACCTGATTTTAATGATTTGTATTTTACAACAAAATCAGTAGCGAATATTGCTTGCCATACTTTACAAAAAGTATATGAATATGCAAATGCTAATAATTTAACAAATTATGAATTATTTTTAAAAAAATTGGAAGCAATATATGAAATGATTAATGCAAGAGATAATTTAAAATATTATGATGATGTAGATTTTTACTATTCTTATCTTCTAAAAACTTTTAATATAAATTCCAAAGAAATTATGGTAGACGGTAAATTAGAACACAAATTACATTATTATGTTAAACCTGTAATTTTATTTAATGTAGATGATCCTACAATGAAAGATATAATTAATATTTCATGCGTACAATATGAAGATTCACCTATGAAATTTTATTTATTAAAAAAAGATGAAGAATCTTACAAAGTTAGAGAAATATTTAAAGATGAAACTTTAGAAATATTAAATCAGTACGAAGCTCCTTTATGTCAGTATATGATGCTACAAAATGCTAAAAAATTATCAACAGGGAAACAAGTAGGTAAATAAATTTTTATTTGTAACAAAAAAAGAACTCATTAGATAAAGTTAACACTAAATAAAAAGAAACATATAAATATAGCAAAATTCATTTAGAAAGAACTTTGGAGTTTTTTTCTATGGCTAAACATAAAGATGATAAAGTCAAAATAGTAAAAGAATAAAAAAATTATCGGTTTCAATAGTAAAAGAAAAGAACACTGATAAACAAGGCTCAATACATAATTGAATGTAACTTTGATTTAGATACACCTAATCAAAAATGTTTATTTAATGTAGACTATATTGGTATAACAAAAAAATACGTTCAACGAACGTATTCAAAATAAATTTGGATATTTATCACATAGAATGTGGGCTTAAATATTTATAATTAATTATTTTTATTTAGTGAGTACTTAACAGGTATACTATCTTAGAAATTCTTTTTGTACTTATTTAAATAAATTGCTGATCCTGTGACACCTAAAATACTAATTAATAAAACTCCAGCCCAAATAGAAATACTATCAAAAGTTTTTGGACTTTCTATTGTACTATTAGTATTACTTGTAACGACAGTATCATTTTTTTCAGCTAAAGTATAAATACTAAAATGATTAGTCTTAAAAATAGCATATCCATCTTTAACAGTTACTTCATGTTCCTCAATTTTATTATCATCTGTTACATAATAAACAACTAAGTTTTTACCAACAAAACTATCAGTAATAGGAATTCTAACTTCAAATAAGCCATTATCTAATTTATTAATATATTGATTTTTTGCATTAGAAAATAATTTTAAATCATAAATTAAAGCATTAGAAACTTTTAAAATTTTTGTGATTTTCTCATATTCTTCTCCAGTTGTTACTTTAGCGACTTGTATTAAAGTATCAAGAGGAATTAAAGAAGAAGTACTTATTTCTATATTACTACCAACATCACTTGTTTGATATTTATTTTCTTTTATAATTTTAGAACTATCTTTAACAATCAATAATCTAATACTTTTAGTATTAGGATCATTTTTGTCACCATTATATAACACATAATAATGACTGCTTCCATTATTTCTCGCATATTCGCCAACAAATTGATAATAAGCATCACGATTATAGTAATTTATATTCATCCAATAATCAGCATAATCATCTGCATTACTAAATTGAGAGCCAAATACACTTGGATCATAATTTCTTTTAAATATTTCTCTTTCATTATTTAAATAATCATTAACACTTTCGTTACTTTCTTCAACAACTATATTATTATCTCCAAGAATATCTTTTAATCTACTTTTAATTGCTGCTTTTATATCAGTGGTATCTGTTGGAACATAAAATATATGCTTAGCACCAATTTCAACTTGATTCATCATATAATAAACAGTATTATTATATCTAAAATCAGCATTTCCTATGCTTGCAGTAAAGAACGAATTAGCATCGCCACCTCTAACAGTTATACGGAAATTCTTATAACCTAAATAGCCTTTAAAATCTCGAGAGTAATCTGTTAAAGTCCCACCATAATAGAAGTAATTAATAAGTTCACTATCTGTAACTTCAAATTTACTCTTTCTTTCTGGAATATTTTTTACGATATTATCTACAACTTTACTAACATTATTATCAAAATTATAATTAATTTTAGTATTAGTATAGTATGTTGTATCATCTTTAGAAATACAATTAGTTAAACTCTCATCACAACTTACAACACCAATACCAGTTTCAAAAAACTCTTCAGCAATTAAAGATAAATCATCAACATTATTTGGTTTGATAGAATTAAGATTAATAACTCTTTCTTCAGTTACTTTTTTATAAAATATTGCATGCATTGTATAACCATATTCTGAAGATCCATTAGAGTATTTAGAAAGTAATTCATCATCTTTTAATTCTTGATTAGAATACCATATCATTTGTTTATCACTATCAATATTTTTTACTTTCATAATAGCATCTTTTAAATCTTTTATAGTTCCAGAAACAGGTACTGTCACTTGAAATGCGCTACCACCATGAATTAAATTAACAGTAACATTATCATCAGCATAAACCTTTGAAAAACCAAATACTACAAACAATAATATTAAACAAAACCCAGCCTTAAAATAATTTTTCACACAATCACCTTTCTTTTATAAAAACATATTGTTCCTACTATTAAAGTATAACATGATAGATTTAAAATTAATACAATAACTTTATTGACGTAATAATTATTATTTAATATAATCAAGATTAATGAAGGTGACATCATGAATATAGAAAACCTAAGTTTATCATTTGGTTTACAAACAATATTTGATAATATAAATGTTAATTTTGGAGAATACGATAAAGTTGGAATAGTTGGCGTTAATGGAGCAGGTAAATCCACATTATTTAATCTAATACTACACAAACTAAATCCCGACAAAGGAAAAATTATAGTAAAAAATAATTATAACATAGGTTTTTTACCTCAAGTAATTACCGATGAAATAAAAGATGATGATATATCTGTTTTTGATTACTTATTTTTAGGAAGACCAATAGAAAAATTAAAAAAAGAACTTGTAAATTTATATGAAGAAATTTCAACAATTACAGATGAAAAAAAATTAAATAAAAAATTAAAAGAAATAACTAAGGTTGAAGATAAATTAAAATATTATGATGAGTATAATGCAGAAAATATACTCCTAAAAATAATTTACGGCATGCATATTGATGACGCTTTACTAGAACTAAAATTAAAAGATATTTCTGGTGGTCAAAAATCAAAAATAGCTTTTGCTAGATTACTTTATAGTAAACCAGAAATACTTTTATTAGATGAACCTACTAATCATCTTGATTTAGATACTAAAGAATACATTATAAATTATTTAAAAAAATACCAAGGATTAGTTTTAACAATATCACATGACATCGAATTTTTAAATAAAGTAACCACAAAAACTTTATATGTTAATAAAATACAACATAACGTGGAATTATATAATGGTAATTATAATCAATATCTAAAAATAAAAGAAAGTAGAGATTTAGCTACCAAGAGACTATATGATAAACAAATTAAAGAAGAAGAAAAACTAAAAAAAATAATTAGTAAATATATTAGAGGAAATGAAAAGAAAGCTAATATAGCAAAAGATAGAATAAAGAAATTAGAAAGATTACAAAAAGAAAAAGTGGAGTTAGAAAAAACTAATAAATATACTAGATTTAAAATAAAAATAGATCATCCAAGTTATAAAATTCCCATTTCTTGCTCAAATTTAACTTTTGGTTATGATAAAGAAAATCTTTTATACAAAAATTTATCATTTGAATTAACTAGAGGAGAAAAACTTTTAATAGTAGGTGAAAATGGTATTGGGAAAACCACATTATTAAAATTAATAATGAAATATTTAGATCCATTAGAAGGGGAAATTCTTATAGGTGATAAAACAACTATAGCCTATTATGCACAAGAACATGAAATACTAGATAATAACGTTAGTATTATTGACAACTTTAAAGACTCTGGCTTACCAATATATGAACTTAGAAAAGTTCTAGGAAGTTTTTTATTTTCAGGAGACGATATATATAAAAAAGTTAATATTTTGTCACCAGGAGAAAGAAGTAGAGTAGCTTTAGCAAAAATTTCACTTTCTAAAGCCAATACCCTTTTATTAGATGAACCAACAAACCATTTAGATCCAATAACCCAATCAATAATAGCAGATACTTTTAAAGAATATGAGGGGACAATGTTAGTTGTTTCTCATAATTTAGACTTTGTTGATAACCTAAACATAAATAGAATGCTTTTATTACCAAGTGGAAAAATAATTGATTATGAAAGAGAAATAGTAATTCACTATGAAATGTTAAATGAAAATTAGGAGGACTTATGCCAAAAATAGGATATAAAAAAAATTTTAAAAATGATAATTATGTATATACAATATATTTTGATTTAAAATACACCAATCGTGGAGGATTTAAATTTAACAATAAAGAAGATTACTTTGATTCTGGAGATACCAGAATATTATTAGATAAAATATTTAATGAAAAATTTGATGATATATTAAAAAAATATGATTGTGGAATATCTGAATTAAGTATATTAAAGTATATTATTGATAACATTTCTAATATTCACTCTATTCAAGTAGAATCTACAACTACAACAGCTTTATATCTAAAAGAAGATATAATTAAAGATTACAATATGATTAAAAATCAAAAAAAAGAAACTTTAATTTAAGCTTCTTTTTTGTTTTTTTCTTTATAATAATCAAATACTAAGTTAATTATAAAGAATACTAAGAATATAATAAATACAATAATTAAATTATTAGTAAGTAATTTACTTTCAATACTTATTAAAGATTCTTTTAAAAGTTTAATTGTATATGTCATTGGCAACATTGGATTTAAAAATCTAAAACCTTTAGTAACTGTTTCAATAGGGAAGGTACCACCACTAGCACCAAGTTGTAAAACTAAGATTATAAGTGCTAGAAATTTACCTATATCACCAAATCTTTCTATTAAAAATTCAATTATTGCTAAGAAACAATTACTTATTAAAATTATACTCAAGTAATATAATAAAACATTTGTAATATCAAAATCTAGAAGTGTTTGTAGTAACAAACCAAGAACTATTCCAGATAACGTTGCAAGTCCATGATAAGCTAAAGTTCTTTTTATATATTTGTTGCTATCAATTCCTAAAATACCAAATCTTTGTTCTTTATCAAAATATAATACAATAAATAACATTAAACTTCCTACCCATAAAGCAATTGATATGAATAATGGAGAGAAAGCAGTACCATAACTAGAAACTTTATTAACTTCTTCTGTTTCCACTTTAATAGGTTCTTTACTATATTCCTTAAGACCATTTACTTTTTTGACTTCATCTTTAGTTGTTTTAATTTTGTTATCAAGTTCTTTTTTTGCACTACCAACACTAGTATTTAAAACTGTTATTCCTTGATCCAATGTTTTAATACCAGTAGATAATTCATTAGCACCAGTACCTAACTGATTAATACCATTATAAAGCTCATTAGATCCACTTGAAACATTTGAAATACCACTTTGTATAGCAACTGAAGCTTCATATAATTTCTTGCTTCCATAAGATAATTTAACAGTAGCGCCTTGTAATTTTTCTAGTTTTGTTTTTGTTGTAGATAGTTTAGAAATTTCTTGTTCTAATCCACTTAAATTTAAATAAAGATTATTAACACCAGCATTAACACCAACACTACTATATAAAGCTCCACATAAATTTCTTTCATTTGATGTTGCAGTTGGATCATTATTAATGTTATTACAAATAGCTGATAATTGACTTAAACTATTTTTTAAATTTTCCGTACCATTTTTTAACCCAGTAACGGCACCTGATAACTCGGTTAATTTATCGTTAACACCACTCAAACTACTTGTTTCGTTTTGTAATAAATTAAGACTATCACTTAGCTCTTTTAAACTACTATTAAATTCTGAATATTTAGAATTTAAAGTTTCAGAACCATTTTTTAAGTTTTTGCTTCCTTCTTCCAACTTAGTAATTCCATCTGTTAAATTTTCCGTACCACTTACTATTGTTTTTGAACCATCACTTAATTTACTAGTACCATTTTCTAAATCAGAAAAACCTTTACTAATAGTTTCTAAATTTTCTGGAACAGATTCAATAGTTTCTGATAAACTTCCGACTATTTCAGAATTAACTGCATTATCGAGATTCTTTTCTACAGTTAAAACAACTGTATTTATAATTTGACTAGATAAATAATTAGATTTTTGATTTGGAGAATAAGTTATAGTAGCGTGATATTTAAAAAGCTCACTAGCACTTTGCATACTATCAGTAAAATTCTCAGGAATATTAATAATTGCATAATAATCTCCATTATTTAATCCCTCATTAGCCTCATCCATCGAAATAATACTTAATTTCAATTTCTTTGAATCTTTTATATTATTAATTAATTCATTTCCTTTATCACCTTTATCCATATTAACAACAGCAACAGGTAAATTATCAATATTACCTTCACCGTATGGATTCCAATACGCTTTTAAATAAAAGAAACTATACATAAAAGGAATTAGTAAAACAGCTGCTAAAACCACATAATTAAACCATTTTTTTTCTTTTTTCATAAAATAACCTCCCTAATTTAATAAACCTTCTTTTATAATTACAGTAACTTCTTTAGTTACTTTTTTTTCGTCTATATCCAAATCATATTCAAATAAAATACTAATAAATACTTTATAAATTATAAATGCTGTTAAATGTGGATCACAATCTTTTATAATTCCATTTGTTATTTCAATTTGAATTTTATCTTCTAAATATTTTATGATTTCATCATCAAATACTTTAATAAAACTCTTATACTTATCAGCACTTTTATTTTTCATCTCTCTAGATATAGAACAAAAAAGCAAACTTTGTTTTCTAAATGTTAACATGTCATAAAGATTAGTTGCCAAAATATCTACAAAAGGCAAATTACTATTTTGTTTAGCATCAATTTTTTCTTTCATTCTTTCTAACTCTTCACGAATAAAATATACAAACATAGAATCTTTATCTTTAAAATATGTATAAATAGTTTTTTTTGTTACTTTAGATTCTTTTGCAATTTCATCCATAGAAACTTTACTATAACCATAAGTTGTAAATAACCTTCTAGCAGTTGTAATAACCATTTCTTTCTTATCCATTTTAACACCTCCAAGCAAAGTAAACCAATATACTAATTCAGTATACCAGTATACTATATGACTAATTATCAAAAATGTCAACATATTTTTACATATTTTGATAAAAAATTATTGACTAAAGAAATCCTAAAAAATATAATATTAATATATGAACAAATAATCATATAGGAGGAACTATGGAAATTATTTCTGAAGATAAACTAATAGATTTAGCGGAATTGTATAAAATATTTGGAGATTCCACAAGAATCAAAATAATAAATGTATTAATTAATAAAGAATTATGTGTTAACGAAATAGCAGATTTAACAAATACCAGTCAATCAGCAGTATCACACCAGTTAAGAATTTTAAAATCCGCAAAACTTGTTAAATACCAAAAACATGGTACAAGTACAATTTATTCTTTAGCAGATGACCATGTTGAAAAAATTTTTAAGATAGGATGTGAACATATAAATGAAATGTAAATATAATATCAGCAATTTAGATTGTGCTAACTGTGCTAGAAAAATAGAAGAAGCATTAAAAAAAGATAAAAATATATTAGATGCTTCTGTAAACTTTTCTACATTGAAACTTACATGTACTATAAAAGAAGTAAAAGATCCTTTAAAATACATTAGTAAAATTGTAAATAAAGTAGAACCAGATGTAACCTTATATGAAAATACTGTAAAAGAAGAAAATATAACTAGTGACATCATAAGATTGGTTATTGGAATAGTTTTAGGAATATTGGGGTTATTAATAAACAATACTATTATAAGTAATATACTATTAATATTAGGATATATAATTTTACTTTCTAAAACATTTTTAAGGGCTTTAAACTTATTAATAAAAAATAAAACAATTAATGAAAACTTTTTAATAACAATATCTTGTATAGGAGCATACTTTATAAATAAACAATCAGAAGGATTAATGGTAATAATTCTTTATGAGATAGGAAAAATATTAGAAGCAAAAGCTATAAACAATTCTAGAAAATCTATCGCTGAACTAATGAATCTTGCTCCAGAATTTGCCAACAAACTAGAAAATAATAATATAAAAAAAGTAAAACCAAATGAAGTAAAAGTTGGAGATATCATTGTTGTTAAAGAAGGAGAAAAAGTACCATTAGATGGAATTGTTATAAAAGGCAGTGCTAAATTTAACACCGCTTCACTTACAGGAGAAAGTGGTTTAAGAGAAATAAATGAAAAAGAAAATGTTTTATCAGGAATGATTAATACGGAAGGTTTAGTTGAAGTAAAGGTTACAGTACCTTTTGAAGATTCTACGGTAAATAAAATTCTAGAACTAGTAGAAAATGCTACAGAAAAAAAAGCAAAAACAGAAACATTTGTCACAAAAGCTTCAAAAATTTATACACCACTTGTAGTAATTTTAGCCATTCTTGTAATAGTTTTTGGTTTAATATTCACTAATTATTCATTCTCTAATTTGTTCTATAAAGCTTTAATATTTTTAGTAATTTCATGCCCATGTTCTATAGCAATATCTGTTCCCTTAAGTTATTTTGCAGCAATAGGCTACTCTTCCAAAAGAGGTATCCTTATAAAAGGAAGTAATTATTTAGATAATTTAAATAGCATTGATAAAATAATATTTGATAAAACAGGTACTTTAACTACGGGAACTTTTAATACCATTAATATAGAGATACTAGATAAAAATTACACTATTGATGAGGTAAAGCAAATAATTGCAAAAGGAGAATCACTTTCAAACCATCCGATTGCCAAAAGCTTAGTTGATTACATAAACATTGATGTAAAAAATAACGATGTAAAAGAATTTAAAGAATTAAAAGGAAAAGGAATAACTTTTAAAATAAATAAAGACAAAATAATGATAGGTAATTATAAATTATGTAACGAAACTCTCAGTGATTCTTTATATTTAAAAGTAAATAATAAATTGGTTGCAAAAATGGATATCATAGATGATTTAAAGGATGAGGCACCCCAAATTATTTCTGAACTTCAAAAACAAGGGATAAAATGTGAAATATTTACTGGTGATAATAAAGCAAAAGCCATGAAAATCTCAAAAAAATTAAATGTTAATAATGTTTTATATGAACTTCTTCCACAAGATAAATATGATACTTTAAATAATTATTTACAAGATGGAGAAAATATTGCCTTTGTAGGTGACGGAGTAAACGATGCTCCAGTGCTTGCCTTAGCAACGACCGGAATATCTATGGGAGGAATTGGGTCTTCATCAGCCATAGAAGCAAGTGATGTTGTATTAATGGATGATAATTTGTTAAAAATATTAGAAGCCATCAAAATATCTAAAAAAACTAATAAAATAATAAAAGAAAATCTCATATTTTCTATATTTAGTAAAATCTTAGTATTAACTCTAACTATTTTTGGAATAGCTTCTATGTGGCAAGCAGTATTTGCCGATGTCGGAGTAACCTTAATAACAATTTTAAATAGTATGCGCATAACAAAAAATAAGTTGAAGTAATTTATAGATAATGATAATATATCTATAAAGCCACCTTAGTTAAATGGTATAACACAGCCATGGTAAGGCTGAATCGTAAGTTCGATTCTTACAGGTGGCACCAAATTAATTGTGACTCGAACTTTTTGAGGAAATTTAAAAACTACTTTCAAATTATGAAAGTAGTTTTATTATGTTTGTAAATACAGAATAATATCAAATTACCTTAATAAGGTTAAATCCATATTCTTTAATTATCAATTTCTCTAGGATTTCTCGGATCTAATAAAAAATCATCTTTAATTTTCCTTAAAGCTTTTTGTTCCTTTTTTTCATGATAAGGTTAATGAACATGGACTAACATAACAATATTCATTAGTATCTGTAGAAAAAATTATTATATCAATGAATCAGTATTAAGTTTTATAACAAAAATATTTATTAAAAATAAAATATAATATGGATACTAAGATAGATAGATTAAACGATATTAAAATAGAAAATTTTATTTGGATTATATACATTGGAATTATTTTTTTAAGTTGGTATGCTAATAGTCGAGAAAAAGATTATATATTAACCAACAACGATGATAGTAGAAAAGAATATCAAAATATAATGATATTTATTTTTACCATCCTAATTTTTGTTTATTACTATTTTGCTAAAGATAGTTATGATGAATTAAAAAAAATAAAACCAAATGAATCTGGAAAAATAAAATATCTATCATACTTATCTTTTATAGGCTCAGCTTTAATATTGATTAGCGGAATATTATTTTTAATTATAGCTGTAGAAGATGACAATATTGATGTAGAAATTGCTTTTAATTAATGACTAAAAATAACATTTGTGTTAAACTAATATCAGTAATAATTTTAGGAGGGTTTTATGAAAATTAATATTTTACCAAACTTATATTTAAAAAATGATGGAACATTTGACAAACAAAAAGCTTTTATTCAATCAGGAAAAATAGCAGGAGTTTGCTACAATAAAGAAGGATATGAAAATCTAGATCAAGAACCAATTGAAAAAACTATAAAGAGAATAGACAGAACACTACAAAGTGGACACCACAGTGTATATGACCATATTAACATTAGTATGTATATTGAAGATATACCTAAAATTTTAGCAATGGTTATAAATAATGAAAAGCAATACACTACAAGTGAAAAATCAGCAAGATATACGCCAATTGAATCTAAAGATGATGGAGTAATAACTGAACTTGAAGAACAATTATATTGGAAATGGGTAAACATTTTTAAAATAAAAATAAAATCTCAATATGGTAATCTATATAGCGATTTTAAAATTAATACTCTTGCTCAAGAAAATGCTAGGTATTTAATAAGTGTCTTTATGCCTACAAAAATGGTTTATACCACTACAATAAGACAACTAAATTATCTTGCTTCTTGGTTTCAAGATTATATTAAAAAATTTGATAATAGCAATGACTACTTAGAAAATAACTTATGTAAGTACATGAAAGAGTTCATAGAAGAGTTAGACAGATTAAATATTTTAGAACCAGATTTAATGAAAAATGAAAAGAAAAGAAAAATATCTTTATTTGGAGAAAATTTAAATAAAATAACAGATTACTATAGTAATGTCTATAGTACAAATTATAATATGAGTTTTGCAGCTTTAGCTCAAGCCCAAAGACATAGAACTTTAAACTATCAACTTGAAAGAACAAAGAAAAAAGAATACTTCATTCCTCCAATTATAGAAGAAGATTTAATGTTAAAAGATGAATGGCTAGAAGATCTTGATAAAGTAAAAAACTTAGTACCATCTGGAGAGAAAGTATTAATAAATGAAACGGGAACTTATGAAAACTTTATTTTAAAACTAAAAGAAAGATTATGTTCAGAAGCTCAATTAGAAATAATGTTACAAACAAAAGAAACTTTAAATAAATATAAACAATTTTTAGAACAAAACAACAATCCTTTAAAAGAGGATATTGTTAATTATACTCATGGAGCTAGGTGTACATTCCCTGATTATAAATGTTCTAAAGATTGCCAAAATAAAGAAGGAAAAAGACTTATTAGAAAAATATAAAGGAGGAATATATGAGAATAGCTTTAATCAATGAAAACAGTCAAGTTATTAAAAACAATTTAATATTTAATACATTAAAAAAAGTTGCAGATAAATACAATCATGAAGTTTATAATTTTGGAATGATTAATGAAAGTGATCCCAACTTAACATACGTTGAAGCAGGATTAATGGCAGGAATTCTTATAAACAGTAAAACAGTTGATTTTTGCGTAATGGGCTGTGGAACTGGAAGTGGTGCTATGCTTGCCGCAAATTCCTTTCCTAATGTATTTTGCGGACTAATTGTCGATCCAACTGATGCTTATCTTTTTAGCCAAATAAATGCTGGCAATGCTATAAGTATTCCTTTTGCAAAAGGTTTTGGATGGGGAGCAGAATTAACATTAGAAAATATTTTTAATGAATTATTTAAAGAAGAAAGTGGAAAAGGATACCCTAAAGAAAGAAGTGTTCCTGAAAAAAATAATAGAGAAATTCTTAAATCAGTAAAAGAAATAACTAACAAAGATATGTTAACTATACTTAAAGAAATAGATCAAAACTTACTAAAAGAAACAATTGACAGGACTAATTTTAAAGAAAATTATAATAAATTAACAAATGATTCTGAAATAAAAAAATATATTGATACTATAATTTAGTATCTTTTTTTGTTATACAAAAATAAAAATAGTAAAAAATATAATAGGGTGAAATTATGAAACACACTATAAATTTAAACGGTAAATATAGAACTAATCTTTTAGATGAACTAACAGACAAAAAAATAAATTTAGATTTTACAAACATAAAAGTTAGTAACAATAATTATAAAGATAATAAAACAACAACCATTTATTTCAAAGATATAACAGATAAAGATAATTATAAAATGATCAAAAATAAATTTAAAACAATCTTAAAAAAATATATTAAAGGTAATAAATTTTTAATAATTGGTTTAGGAAATAGCAAAATAACTTTTGACTCTTTAGGCCCCAATACCTTGAATCATATTTTAGTTACAAATCACTTAAAAGAATATTTAGATAAAAAATTTAAATTAGTTAGTAAATTTTATCCTAACGTAACTTCCTTAACTGGAATAGATAATTACAACTTAGTTAAAAAAATAACTAAATTAGAAAAACCTGACATGGTAATTATAATTGATTCACTAATTGGTTCTAAAATGGAAAATATTACTAAATGCATACAAGTAAGCAATCTTGGTTTAGATAAAAATACTAATTATCACAATTATACTAAATCATTAAACACAATTAATTTAAAATGTCCTGTTATAATTATTGGCATACCTTGCATTTTAGAAACTGATAATAATTTAGTTGTAACAACCAAAGACATTGATTTAACAATCGAAAAATCCAGCAAACTTATTGGAGAAAGTTTGAACGAAGTAATACACGATTATTCATTTGATATTGATACCCCTACATAATAATGATTTAAAATATCTGTATATGTAAATCCTTTCTTAGCCATTTCATTAGCTCCATACTGACTCATCCCAACTCCGTGTCCATAACCTTTAGTAACTATATTGACTCCGTCAATACCTTTTTTTATTTCAAAATCTGTACTACGAAGATTTAATAATGTTCTAAATCTTACACCATCATACAAAGAACTACCAACTAAAACAGTCACAACTCTATTTGAATTGTTTCTTTCTAGAATTGACATATCACTTTCACTATTTATTTGAAACCCTAAAATATTAGATAATTTTTCATAAGAAAAAAAGGTACTAACTTCATAATTTTTTACGTTTTTATCATAAGAACTATCTACTGTTTTTAAATAAGGAAAACTATTTCCCCATACATATTTGGCATCCTCAGTCAAACCATTACTATTAGAATGGTATATTGCTTCGATATAGTCACCATTATACTTTAAAACAACACCAGAAGTTTTTAAAACGGCATTTTTAACTTTCTCATAATATTTATTATAATCATTTTTCCACATAGTTTTTAATTCATTATTATCTTTATAAACTTGAGTAGAAACAGTATCGGTAAGTACTTTTCCAGTTTTAATTGCTTTTTTAGCATATGTTCTTGCCAATATAGCTTGAGCTTTTAAAGCCTCATCATTAAAACTTGCAGGCATTTCCGCAGCTACAACATTAACTAAATAATCTTCTAATTCCAAATTTAAAACAGTTCCATTATTTCTAAATACAGTAACTGTAACTCCATTATTATCATTTGCTGTTTCTTTTGGTTTATTTTCATCGGTAACATTAGTAATATTTTCACTTTTGTTAACTTCTTCTATAGCATTTTTTTCATCATTAACTTGATTAGTGGTTTCTTCGTTATAAACTACTTTATCTACATTTTCTTCATCAACACTAAAAGAAGTACTATTTTCTTCCTGATCGCTTAAAGTTCTAGAAATTTCAACTTCATTATTTAAATTAAGACTAACGATAGAGTTTTTTAAATTTAAATCGTCACTTTTATTCAGAAAAATATTTCCAATAATTAAACCACTTGCTACTATAGCAATAGTTGTTCCTGCAAATTTAATTTCATTTTTTTTGATAAATTCAGATATTATATCCTTCAATTTTTTCTTTTTTTTCTTACCTTTTAAGTTAGCAAACTCAGAAACATTATCTATAAATATAAATAAAGTTTCTTCACCATTAAAGTTTTTTATTTCATAGTTACTAATCACACTCATCACCTAGTATTAGTATGCCTCAAAAATATTTTTTTACAAAAATAAAAAATATGTTATAATTATCACACGGGTTAGGTGAATTATGAGAAAAAAAATTGCAGTAATAGTCAGTATTCTTGTAGTAATCGCTATAATGGTTGTTGGGTTAATATCACTTGTTGACGACAAAGAAGATACCACTAACACCGATGCTTTAAAATTTAAAGAAGAATACGAAAGTATAAATGGTAAATATGATGAATTAACAAATTTAACCGCTCCAAGCGTTACAATAAATAAAAATAATCCAATAAAATATCTTAGTGATTCAGATATATTAGATAAATTGACAAAAGATACAAATATAATATATATGGGTTATCCAGAAGACGGCTTTAGTAGGAAAATTTTACCGGTTTTATTTGATTTTGCTAATAAAAATAAGATTAAGACCATTTATTACTATAATTTTTATAATTTACAACAAGATTATGAAAAAAATGAAGATCAAGAAAAAATTGCTTTATACGAAAAAATTATTAACGTATTAGGAGATAACGTTACACAGACATACACTGAAGGTATACATAGCGGAATAAAAAGATTATCAGCTCCAAGTATTTATTTTATCAAAGATGGACAAGTAGTAGGAAGTCATTACAATGTTGTAGAATCCTATACGAATTTTAATATAGATTTAACCAGCGAAGAAGCTAAAGAATTACTTAATATTTATCAAAATAATTATAATAAAATGTTTGCTAACGTTTGCCAAGAAGAAACACTATGTTAAGATTTAAAAAAATTTATATTGAAATTACTAATGCATGTAACTTAAATTGTCCATTTTGCATTAAAACTAAAAGAAAATTAGAATACATGTCATTAAGTGATTTTCAAATTATTCTTGAAAAAATAAAAGGATACACAGAATATATTTATTTACATGTAATGGGTGAATCATTAACTCATCCAAAGATAAATGACTTTATAAATATAGCAAGTAAATATTATAAAATAAATATTACTACTAATGGTCTATTACTATCAAAAATTAAACAAAATAAAAATATTCGTCAAATGAATATATCAATTCATAATCAAAAAAACGACTTAAAAAAACTCTTTGAAATATCTGATTATTTATTAAATAATACCAATACAATAATAAACTATAGATTATGGATAGAAAATAATAATGATATTTTAATAAAAGAAATAAACAATTACTATAATATAGATATCACAAAACTAAAAAAACATACAATAAAAAAGAATTTATATGTAGACTTTGGTAAGGAATTCATTTGGCCAACTTTAAATAATGAAATAAATAATGAATATGGAACTTGCAAAGGTACCATAGATCATATTGCAATTCTTGTTGATGGGACTATTGTTCCCTGTTGTTTAGATTCTAATGGAGTAATAAATTTAGGGAATATATTTGACAGCTCTTTAGAAGAGGTAATTAATTCTAATAAATTCCAAGAAATATATACTGGCTTTAAATCAAATAAAAAAGTAGAACTATTATGTAAAAAATGTAATTTTTATCAAGAAAAAAATATATAAATCAATATAAGTAATAAGTAAAAAAATTAACACCAAATTTTATCAAATTTGACTTTTTACCTAAAATATGCTAAAATGCTTAGCATGTGTGGTGCATTATACTAGTCACAAACACTATTTGAAGGTGGGGCTAAAAATCCATCAATTGTACAAAATGACACTTTGTATATTTGCTTTATCAGCGCAGGGTAGGGTGAATGTATAATTTAAAATTTAAGGAGCGTTATAATGGCATATAAACAAAACTCCTTTTGTTGAGTCACTCAGTGAAGAAAACGTGCATGTCGTGAGTGAATATATGGGATTTTTGAGATGAAAATATATTTGCAAAAGCGAATAAGAATAGTCACTTTGTGTTAGGGAAAACCTCTAGTGTGTACATATTATAAGTTTTGAAGTGTGGACTAAGTGGTAATCGAGTCACTAGGCGAGGCAACACCTAGTTATCCTCTTTAAAGAGAAATCGCCGGCAGGTAACTAATGGTAGAAGATAGAGAAATTCAACTCGACCAAAGCCGCAAAATTAGTTTATAATATACCATACATGTCTATATGACTTTATATAAGGGGTGTCGAAATGAAAAAAGATAACTGGATATATAAGGTTTTTTTTATTACCTTTATATTAGCAGCTATTTTCAGTGGAATATCAAATGTGATTTCCAGTACATTTAATAACGCAATATTAGCAATTATAATACTTTTAGTTACAAGCATAGGTATAGTTTTTGACATGGTAGGAACAGCCTGTTTAACTGCAGAAGAAAAAACCTTCCACGCTAAAAACAGTAGAAAAATAAAAGGTGCTAAAGAAAGTATTTCAATAATAAAAAATGCTGTAGTAATAGCCAATATATGTAATGACATTATAGGTGACATTTGTGGAATCGTAAGTGGAGGTCTAGGTGCAGTACTTGCAATCAATTTATCAAAAAGCTTCAGTTGGAATGTTACAATTGCCACAATTATCATATCTGCATTAATATCATCAATTACCGTTGGCTGTAAAGCAATATTTAAAAACGTTGCAATTAAAAATTGTGACAACATAATATTTAAAGTTGGTAAAATTATGAATATATTTAGTAGGAAATAATGTTTAATTCCTACTTTTTTTGTTATAATGTAAAAAGGTGATAATATGCTAGCATTAATTACAGGAGCATCAAGCGGTATTGGAAAAGAAATAAGTATTTATTTAAGTAAATTAGGATATGACTTAATTATTGTAGGAAGAAGAAAAACAAAACTAGAAGAAACCAAAAAACTTTGTAAAACAAAAACAGATATTATAGAATTAGATTTATCAATAGAAGAAAATGTATTTAAATTATACGAATTAACTAAAGATAAAAATATTGATTTTTTAGTAAATAACGCAGGTTTTGGATTATTTGGTTTTTTTACAGAAACTGATTTAGATACAGAATTAAAAATGATTAATTTAAACATTAAAACGGTTCATATTCTAACTAAATTATTTTTAAAAGATTTTACTAATAGAAATTATGGTTATATTCTTAATGTAGCAAGTAGTGCTGGATTCATGGCTGGACCAAAACTATCAACATACTATTCAACAAAAAACTATGTTTTAAAACAAACAATGGCTATTAATGAAGAACTAAAACATCAAAACAGTAATGTTGTAATAACCGCTTTATGTCCAGGGCCAGTTGATACCGAGTTTAATAAAGTTGCTCATGGATCTTTTAATACTAAAAGTGCCAGTGCTAAATATGTAGCTAAATATGCAGTTGATAAAACTTTAAAAAGAAAATTAATTATAATTCCAACTCTAAAGATGAAACTAGCTATCTTCTTTAATAAAATCTTGCCATACACTATAGCATTAAAATTAAATTATTATATCCAAAATGCTAAAATAAAAAATTCACAAAAATTACATAAATAAAACATATTTATTACATAAAAAAATATTATTATTAATTTGTAAGAAAGGAGAAGTGATAAATAATTTAATTCATTAATACTACAATAATAAAAAATCATACATAGCTTTTGTTTTATAAATACGAAAATCTAGCTAATTTACTCCGGCTAGATTTTTTTAATATTTTATGATAATCTTATATAAGATTTAATAAAGGTGATAAAATGGAAATAATAAAAGTTTTAATTTTAGGATTAATTGAAGGAATAACAGAATGGCTACCAATAAGTAGTACTGGTCACATGATATTAGCAAATGAATTTATAAAATTAAACGTATCAAAAGAATTTATGGAAATGTTTCTAGTTGTAATTCAACTAGGAGCTATACTATCAGTTATTTTTCTTTACTTTAAAAAATTAAACCCTTTTAAGAAGGATGAAAAAGAAAGAAAAGACACCATAAATTTATGGGTTAAAGTTTTAATAGGATGCATTCCTGCAGGTATAATTGGAATATTATTTGATGATACAATAGACAAGTATTTTTATAATTCTTTGACAGTGTCCATCACTTTAATTATTTATGGTATTTTGTTTATTGTTGTAGAAAATTATCGAAAAAATAAAAAAACTACAATAAATGATTTAAAAGAAATAACTCCAAAATTAGCACTATATATAGGATTTTTTCAATTACTTGCTTTAATACCCGGAACCAGTCGTAGTGGAGCAACTATATTAGGTGGATTACTAATGGGAATGGATAGGAGTGTTGCTGCAGAATATACGTTCTTTCTAGCAATACCTGTTATGGCCGGCGCCTCATTTTTAAAAATTATTAAATTTGGTTTTTCATTCACTTCTTTTGAATTACTTGTTTTATTGATAGGTATGTTAAGTGCCTTTATAGTATCACTTTTAACAATAAAATATTTACTTAAATACATTAAGAAAAATGATTTCAAAGCATTTGGCTGGTACAGAATAGTTTTAGGAATTATAATAATTTTATACTTTACTTTCATTAAGTAAAGTTTTTTTATTTGACAAGGTATAAACGCAATAGTAAACTAAAAAAGAGGGATAAAAATGAAAAAAAATGCACTAATAACTGGAGCAAGTAGTGAAATAATTTTTAAAATTGTTGAATCATTACAAGAAGAGTACCACTTGATTTTAATAGAACACAATTCTTTAGTAAATACTAAAAATCTAAAAGAAATACCTGATGTTTATAAGTGTGACCTTAATGACAAAGAAGATTTAGAAAAAATAATAACAGAAATAAAAAACAAGTACAAACAAATAGATTTAATTATTAATGGAGCTGCATATTCCAAAGATAATGAGATAGATAATATTTTAATAAATGATTTAGAAAATGCTTTTAAAATAAATGTAATTGCACCATTTTATATAATTAAAAAACTCTATAACAATAATTTAAAAGTTATAAACATTTTATCAACGGATGGAATAGATACCTTTAATGAATACAATCTTCCATATGCCACATCTAAATCAGCGTTATTACATTTAACAAAACAATTAGCATACATTTATAAAGATATACATATTTATGGATTAGTATTAAATTACGTTGACACTAAGACAATAAAAGAAATGAATCAAGATTTTCTAGAAAAAGAAATGAAAAGAATAAATCAAAAATATTTAATTAAAATTGAATCAATTATACAAGTAATAAAAAATATTATAAAGAGCAATGAAAAAAACGGTACAATAATAAGAATGGATGATAACAATGAATATAAGAAAATTAATTAATGAATCAGAAAGTAACCTTACAGAAATATTTAAAGAAATAGATAATAATTGTTTAGAAAACAGTCAAAAAGTATTAGATGCATTTCATCAAGCTAAAATAAGCGAAAATCATTTTAATGAAACAACAGGTTATGGTTATGGAGATGCTGGAAGAACTGCTATAGAAAATGTTTACAAAACCATTTTTAAAGCTGAAGACGCTTTAGTTAGAAATCAATTTATTTCTGGATCTCATGCTTTAACAGTTGCACTCTTTGCACTTTTAAGACCAAATGATATTCTACTTTCAATATCAGGTACTCCATATGATACTCTGCATGAAGTTATAGGAATTAAAGAAAATAATAGCTCTTTAAAATCTTTTGGAATAAAATATGATGAAATAGAGTTAATTAATAATGATTTTGATTATAATTCTATTAAACAATATCTTGAAAACAATTCTGTAAAATTAATCGAAATTCAAAGAAGTAAAGGATACTCAACAAGAAAAACTTTATCTATTGATAAAATAGAAAAAGTTATAAAATATATAAAAAGCATAAGCCCAAAAACAATTATTATGATTGATAACTGCTACTGTGAATTTGTTGAACCTATGTTTCCTACAGAAATAGGAGCAGACATTGTTGTAGGATCACTTATTAAAAATCTTGGTGGAGGTATTGCAGAAAATGGAGCATATATTGTAGGTAAAAAAGAATATATTGAACTATGTGCTGAAAGACTAACTTTGCCAGGTGAAGGAAAAGAAGTTGGACCATCATTAGGGGCAAACAAATTATTTTTAAAAGGAATTTATATGGCACCAAGCGTAGTGGCAGCAAGTTTAAAAACAGCTATTCTTACAAGCTTTGTTTTAGAAAAACTTGGATACGATGTAGAACCCAAATATAATGATCCAAGATGTGATATTGTTCAAAATATAATTTTTAATAAAAAAGAATTACTGATAAAATTTACAGAAGGAATTCAAATGGGCTCAGCAATAGATGCTCATGTTCTTCCTATACCAGTGGATATGCCAGGGTATGATGATCAAGTAATTATGGCAAGTGGGTCATTCACACAAGGTTCTTCAATCGAATTATCTTGCGATGGGCCAATAAGAAAGCCTTATATTGCTTACATGCAAGGAAGCCTAACATATGAATATGGAAAATTAGGATTAGAAATGGCTTTAAAACACCTATTAGAAAGCCGAAATTGACAATTTTATGTAAATATGCTATAATGCTTATACCAATTGGGGGTTGGATTTCTTTCTAAAACCTTAATTTGGATATAAACTTTGTATTGACAAATACTAAAGTATTTTGTATAATACACGGCAAACAGAAAGAAAAAAGGCAATAGAATTCGTAAAGGGGGATTATTTATGTACGAAAATAACAACACAGTTTCAATTGATTGGAAAAGTTTATTTATTAAAGTTGCAATTGTAGCAGTATTAGTATTCATAATCTTTAAAGGATATGAAATATTCACTAATAGAGAAAATGGAAACAAAAATACAACTACAACAGCAACACAATTATTTAATGCAAACCTTGAAAGTTTAAGACAAGCAGGAGAAAATTATTATGATTATAGTAATTACCCTGCAGAAGGTCAAACTGTAATGACTACATTATCTGAGTTATTAACTAAAGGTGATATTAAAGAATTATATGATGAAAATGGAAACGAATGTAATAGAGAAAATAGTTATGTTTCTTTAACAAACGATGGTGGACAATATAAATTAAAAGCAACTTTAACATGTGGAGGAACTTCTAATTATACTGTTGTTCAAATTGGATGTGAATGTGAAGGAGACGAATGTACTCAAGCTATTAAGAAATTACAACAAGATCAAAATGATAGTAAATCATCAAGTTCAAAATCTAGTAGCTCTAGTTCTTCAAATTCTTCAAAATCTTCAAGTAATAAAAGTTCTGTAACTTATAATAACAGTTTCAACAATGTAAATAGTAACAATAACAATAGCAACAATGATAATACTGGAAGCAACAACAATGAAAGATCAACTCAAGTTGTAGATATGAGTGATGGACAAACTACTACAAAAAGAAGAAAAACTACAACAACATATCGTAGAACTACAAGTAGAAGAACAACTGATTATAATCAAACTAATACAACAAGAAAATATACAGTATATTTTGATAGTAACGGTGGTTCATCTGTAAGTAATCAATATGTTGAAAGATATGATACAGCCTATAGACCAAGTAATCCTTATAAGAGAAATGCAAGATTTATTGGATGGTATTATAACGGACGTTTATTTGACTTTAATACACCAATTACAAGCGATATTACATTAGAAGCTTATTATTGGGAAACTAAGACAATAACTAAACAAGTTTACAGTGCTGGTTGGGGTAACTATGGAACATCTTACTTTACAGTTACACACAAATTAAGAATACCTAGTGAATTACAAAATAACAGTAATATAAAAAATGTTAAAATTGTATCAGTAGGTAACGCTAGATCAATGTACAGTCAATCTGATTTAGTATCTTACAGAAACTTACATACATCAACATTTGATGGATATAAATATTCTGTATGGGATAATTACAGTACTAATCCAAATTATTTAGCAAGAATGTATAATATTAGAGTTTCAAAAGAAAACAGCTATGAGTATGATAGATGGGTAGTTTGGTCTGGTAACGTAGCTGAACAATGTAGAAGCACTTTCACAATTAACGGAGAAACTGGAAAATGTGATTATGGTATTGTTTATAATGTTGTATGGCAATATGATGTAATCAGCTAAAAGCAGTAAATACTGCTTTTTTTTTATGTCTTGACAAGGGGGGGGGG
>CAKOLD010000008.1 GCA_934096015.1 uncultured Bacilli bacterium | reverse complement strand
GGAATTAAAGATAATATAAAATTAGTAGTAACGTACGGAGAAACTGAAGAAAGTCAAAATGTAGATATGAATAAGACATTAAGTTTTAGAGTAAATATCGATAATAAAAAAGAGAATAAAACAAGTGGAAGTAGTGTAACGTTTTTAGGGAATGGAAAACCTATAGAAAACTACAGAATATATGGAAATAGTGTCCAAAATGCAACTCCAGCACCAGATAGTCCAGTAGAAATAGAAAGTGTTGGAGATCAAACCAAAAATTTATTTGATTTAAATAAATTTGGCTGTGATAGTATCGATAGTAATGGAGATTGTGTTATTAATGCTTATGGAAAATATTATCCAGTCGAAGCCAAAGAAAATACCCAATATACTTTATCTGCAACAATTAAGAATACTGGAGTAAAAAATTCATATCCAAGAATTTATTTTGTATATACTGATGGAACTGATGGTTCCAATAAAGCTGATGAATTAAAAAATTATACTTCAGAGTATATTTATAAAACTGCAACCTCAAAAGCGGGGAAAACTGTTAAAGCTGTCGTATTGAGTTATAATATAGGCGGAGGATATTTTCATATAAAGGATAATAAAATACAGTTAGAAGAAGGAACTACAGCAACAGAATACGAACCATACGGTTATAAAATCCCAGTTACAGTTAGTGGTAAAAATATGTATGATGGTGAGGCAAAACAAGGAGCTTATATTATTTCTACGGGAGATTATGCAAATGTGTCCACTTATATTTGTAGTGCAAATAAAATTCCGGTCAAACCAAATACTGAATACTATTTAAGTAGAATCGGTAGTGAACAAACTTACATACATTCAATACTGATGTACGATAGCGATAATAACTATTTGGGGGCTGCAACTACAACTACAGTAGATTCTGCAAAGAAATTTACCACTAATAATGATGCTAATTATATAAGCTTTAATATAAAAACTCTAAAAACTTCAATAACACCTAGCGAATTAGGACAAGTGCAATTAAGTGAAACTTTAAGTGAATACGAACCATATTACAAACATACAACTAATATTTATTTAGATGAACCATTAAGAAAAATAGGAAATTATGCTGATTATATAGATTTTAAAGACCAAAAAGTAGTTAGAAAAATAAAAGAAAAAATTCTAGACCCTAAGGCAACCTATCATAAAAACATAATATCAACGAGCAACGCTTATATTGTTTATTTTGAAGATTATAAAGCAGATTCACTTTTAGCAATGTCTAACAGATTTCAAAATACAACTACCCATGCAGTAGAAAAAGGAATATATGCAGGACATAATATTAATATATTAACACCATTTTCTTTGAATATAACAGATGAAAATTTATTTAAAGAATGGCTAACAAATAATGACTTAGTTGTTGCATACATATTAGATTCTGAAAAAGAACAAAATATATACTTACCTAAAATTGATACTAATAATGGTACAAACATTTTAGAAATAAATACATCAACAAACGCTAGTAATATCGAAGTCAGTAATTAAAAAAGTACAGTAGTTAATAAAAATTCTACTGTTTTTTTATACCTTTTTTTTATATAAAAAAAAGTGTATAATTTTAATAGGAGGATAGTAATGAGTTCTATAACACAAATAAAAAAAAGTAAGAATTATGAAATAAATACATCAATAAAACACTATCTTGATCCTGATTATATTTATGTTCCTATAGATAAGGATGACAAAATAAATATTAAAAATCATGAGACAGTATACAAAGGATCAGTAATATTAAAAAAAGAAAACCACAATTACTATAGTTCAATATCTGGCGAAGTAATTGGTGCTACAAAAATAACAAATTATAAAAATGAAGAATTAAATGCTATAGTTATTGAGAATGATTTTAAAGAAAAAAGTGAAAAATCAGTAGGTGCAAAAAAATACATAGAAACTTATAACAAAGAAGAAGTAATTGAATTGGTTACTAAGTTTAATGCAACTAAAAGAGATTTAAAAGGAAAAATATTAATTGTTAATGGTATAGACATGGATCCTTTTGAAGAAAATTATAGTTATATTATAAAAAAATATGCAGATAAGTTATTAGAATGCATCGATGCTTTATGTGAGATTTTTAAAATAAAAAAATGTTTTTTAGCAGTAAAAAATAGTGATTCAGAAAATGTCAAAATGCTAATAGATAATATTGGAACTTATCCCAGTATAGAACTAAAATTAATGCCAGATACATACCCAATAGGAAAAAAAGAAATATTGATAAAAAAATTAACCAATGAAAGAAGTAAAAAACTTGGAGTAATGTATTTTAATATTGAAGAAATATTAGCAATTTATGAAGTATTAAAAAAGAAAAAACCTCTATGCGAAAAGCTAATTACAATAAGTGGTGATTTAGTAGAAAAATCCAAGATTGTTAATGCTAAGATAGGCGTACTTGTAAAAGACTTGTTAGAAAAAAATGTTAATATTACAAAAAGTGACTATCTCATAGTAGTAAATGGATTACTAAATGGACATGAAATTACAGAAAATTGTGTTTTAACAAGTGAAATTAGAAGTATATTTATAATGAGTAAAAATGTAGAAGTAGAACATGATTGTATTAATTGTGGACTTTGTTTTAAAAATTGCCCTGTTAACGTTAATCCTAAATATGTTAGAGAGAATAACGATAAAAAAAGTGCCGAATATGCAAAAAAATGTATAAACTGTGGGTTGTGTACCTACCTTTGCCCATCTAAAATTAACTTATCTAGGAGGCTACGATGAAAAATGTTTATATGAGAGATAATAATTCTATTTTTAAAATTAGTATATACTACTTTATTAGTTTATTACCTCTAATTATTTATGGATTTTATAAAAACGGAATTTATTTGTATTTACATAACTATACTAATGTATTTGGAATGTTTAAGCCTTTATTTTTAACTTTAATTGGTGCTATTTTAGGTGCTAGTGTTAACTTCATATACGAAAAAATAATAAAAAAGAAAAATTTAAAACTTAAAGAAATTTTATTCAGTTCATTTCACATAGTTTATGGATTGTTAATTGCTTCTTTAGCAAGCATAAATGTTAATGTTTTATTATTCTCTTTAATTGCATTTTCAGTTTTAATGGTTTCAAAAATGTTACCAAATAAAACTATTAACTCTGTATCGTTAGCATCACTTTTAATTATTTTAGCAACTTATATATTTTCTAAATTTACATACTTAAATGCTTACGAATCTAGCAAAATCTTTAATTTAGATGCTATAGATTATTTATTCGGAAGAGGTTCAGGTGGTATAAATACAACCTGCGTAGCATTTTTAATATTATCACTTATTGTTTTGTGGAATTTAAGTACTTATAAAAAAGATATACCTCTTTATTCAACAATAGCCTTTGCCTCTTTAATAATAATTTATTGTATATATAAAAATAATATTGCCAATATATTTGATATGCTATTTACCAATGGAATACTATTTTCTTACATATTTGTAGCAACTGATTCTGAAAGTAGTTGTTACACAAGAATAGGGCAAAAAATCTATGGGATTTTAGTAGGAGTAATTACATTTATTTTATATTTAATTAACCCAACATTAGCGAGTTTAGGAGCAATTTTTATAGTAAGTATATTATCTAAAGTAATTGACATGAAATTCGAATAAAATAATTTTGACATTAATTTTTCAGTGTGGTATCATTGTAATAGAATAAGAAAATAGGAAGGATGATATGATTAATGGCAACAAGTAATTTTGAACTATCGCAAGCTCAATTATTATTGGAACAAGCACAAAATTTATCACAAATAAACCAAAATATTTTAAGAGTTAAGGAAAACCTAAGTGAATGCTGTCAACAAATTGGTTCATCATGGCAATCAGATACAGCTGATAAAGACTCATATTTAAAAGGAATTCAAGATGATTTACAAAAAATAGAAACATTAACTAGTGCAATTTTTTCATTGAGTAATCACTTAACAGCATTTGCACAAAGATCAATTGCAACTGCAAACAATAGTTAATAATAGAGGAAAGGAATACTAATATGGCTGGACAAAAATTAATAAATAATACATCAGCAGTAAGAACTCAAGCTGAACAATTAGCTGCAAATTCTATAAAATTAGAATCAGTTAAACATTCAATTGAGTATGCTTTAAACGAATCACGTCAATCTTGGGAACAATCTCAAGCTGATGCTACAAAATTTACAACAGAATTAGATAAAGATATTGAATATTTAGAAAATATAATTGCATGTAATCAAGAATTTGCTGAAGCAATTGAAAATTACATGAAAGCAACTGAAACAACAGGATCAAAGACAATTTAGAAAGGGGATAAATATGGCAGGCACAATTAAATTTACTACCGAAAGAATGAACGAGGTTCATAATAGAATCGGTGAAATTATTGAACAATTACAAACAACATTAAGTGCAGATTCCGATTGCTTAAATCAAATCGCTTCAAATATTCAAAGTGAGGCTATGGCAGGAACACTTAAATCTTATGCGGAATCAAATATTGAAAAAGGAAAAAATACTGTAACAGTTTTACAAAAAATGGATGAATTCTTAATGACACAAATGACAGAATACAACGAAACAGATGCTGAGGCTCAAGATACAATCAGTGAGGTTCAAGGAATTCTAAGCCAAATACAATAAGGAAAGGAAGAATAATAAATGTCAGTTATTAATTTAAATACACAACAAATTCAATCGCTTAATACTGAAATTTCTGCTTTAGATCAAACATTATTACAGAGTTATCTTCCATCACTAGATCAAGAACTATCAGCAATTCGTGCCAATGTACAAAATGCAGAAATCAATTCATTATTAGGAACAATAGCAGAGCAATTTAATTCAGTAAAAGCAACGCTATCAACAGAATTACCAAAATTAGAAGAATTCTTAGATTCTCAAATGAAAGAATACGACACGTCAGAAGAAGAAGCTTTAGCAGCATTAGAAGCTGTTGTAGCAAAAATGCAATCATTAGCTGATGGAAATGCTAGTTCTACTAGCAGTGCTGCTTCAAGTTCTAACAAAAGCAGTAATTCATCTAGTAATAGTTCTTCATCAACAGAACGTACACACAGTGGAAGAGGCGGAAGCTTTGATTCCACTACTACAAGCACACAAAATGAAACTTCAACTACAAGTCAAACACAAAACAGTACTTCTAAAGAACATGGAGGAATTGGTGGAAGTTACGACAAAGATTCATCAAGTTCATCAAATTATTCAAGAACAACCAAATATAAAGAAACTTGGGGAAGTTGGCTTCAAGATGTTAAAACTGGATTTTCTGATACAAACGGGCTTGTATCAGCAGTAGGAAATACCGCTGAGGTAACGCTAGACACAGCTGGAGCTATAGTAGAAACAACTGGAGATGCTATTTCTGATGTAGCTGGTGGTTTAGGAAATGCAATAAGCTGGATTTTAAGATAATATTTAAAGAATAGGAAGGTTAGTATATGAATACAAGCACACAAGCAATAGATATTAATATTCTAAATAAACAATATAATTTTCTACTTTGGATTTTAGCAGAAGCTTATGTAGCAAAGTGTAATAAAACACCTATTAAAGATTTAATTACACAAGCAGGTGGAAAATATGTTGAAGGACAACTTTACGAAGCACATATTATTGCACTTCAACAACTAATTATTGAAGAATATAAAGCAGGAAACTTAGATTTACCTACTGAAGTTAATCAAGCTGGACAAAATTTTGAAATCGGAGTACTTTCTGAATATGAAAAGAAAGTATTAGAAGCTAAAGTACTTAATCTAGCAGCTTATACTTCAAAAATTAAAGAAATTAAAGAAAATAATCCATATAAATAATGGATTTTTTTTTGTTTAAGATTGAGTTTAATAAAAATATAAAGTATAATAAATATTAGAATAGGGTGTTATTATATGAAGCTACTTTTATTAGAAAAAAATAGAATTTTAAAAACTCAACTTCCAAGTGTTATAGAAGGAAATTATTGGATTACTGATGAAGAACACAAGAATTTAGTTAATGTTGAAGCTAGAATAGACAGATGGATAATAAAAAGCAATAGTGAAGTAAAACTAGTTGCAGGAGAATCTGACACAGCAACAAATAAATATGAAGATGAGATGGAATTGTTTCCTCATATGATGTACTACATTCTTAATACTAATAATGACACTTTATATAAAATATATTGTGATCCAGATTACGATGATACTTTTAGACAATTTAAATTTTCTTATGATGTTTTAGATGAATTTATAATTGGTAATAGTCGAAAAAGTACTTTAGGAATTAGTGAAAATATTGATGTTGATTGTACATTTGAGTATTTTGCTAAAAATCAAATATCTATAGAATATAAAAATAATCATTTTTTTATTAAAAATCTTAACCCAAGATTGAGCATGTATGTTAATGACACAATTTGTGAAGAAAAATTATTAGAAAATGGCGAACTTGTTTTTATAGAAGGCTTAAAATTTTGCTTTATTGGAGATTACTTTTTAATAAATAAACCAGAAGAAGCAACTGTAAATGCTCTTAAATTTTTTGCAGTAGAAGCTCCAACAATGGATGACTATGATTTTAGTAATAGACCTGAAAACTATGTAGAACTTTTTAAAAAAGAAGACTACTTTCAAAGACCACCAAGAATTAATAAATCAATAGAAACCAAAGAAATAAAAATTGATCCAGCTCCTCAATCTCAAAATGGAGAAGAAATGCCATTTATATTTACTATGGGAACAATGCTTACTATGGGTGCAACCTCAATGTTAACCGGATTAACAGCAGTTGCCAAAATTAGTTCTGGAGAAGCAACTGTAAAACAACAACTACCATCATTAATTACTTGTGGAGCAATGCTAATAGGAATGATTTTATTTCCAATAATTAGAAGTATTTATACAAAATTTAGAAGAAAGAAAAAAGAAAAGTTAAGACAAAAAACTTATAGAGCATATTTACAAGAAAAGAAAAAAGAAATACTTGATGAAATCAATTATCAACAACAAGTATTATTAGAAAATAACCTTAGTCCAATAGATTGCAGTAAAGTTATTTTAAACAAAGAAAGAAATTTGTGGGAAAGAAAATTAGACAATGATGATTTTCTTTGTGTAAGACTAGGTCTTGGTACTCTAAAACCTAGAATAGTTATCAAAGCTCCAGAAGAACATTTTATGGTTGAAAAAGATGACTTAATTGAAGAAATGCATAAAACAGTTGAAGCTTTAAAAGACATGGAAAATGTTCCTATTGTAATAGATTTAAAAGAAAGAATTTGTTCAGCATTTATAGGAGAATTTCCATACGTATCTCAGTTTATTGACAATATCATGTTAGAACTTTTAACAACTCATACATATGATCTTTTAAAAATAGTAGTTTTAACCAATGAAGCAAATGAACATGTTTGGGAAAAATATAAAAATACTCCATATTTATGGAATAATGAAAAAACCATTAGATTTATAGGATCAAACTCTGATGACATAATGGAAATATCTAATTATTTAACAGAGGTATATAATGCTAGAACAGAATTTATTCAAGCAGATTCATTAAAAGAATCAAATTTCAAATCAGTAAAACCATATTATTTAATTATTACTGATTCTATGGATTCTATAGAAAATCTTAATATAATTAACACTATCTTAGGAAATAAAACCAACTATGGATTTAGTTTATTAATAAATACTGATAAGATTGATTCCTTACCAAATCAATGTAGTTTATTTGTTAATTTAGAACCTAATAACTGTGCAGTATATGAACAACAATTAATAGCAAATAGGCAAATAAGTTTTAAACCAGATCCAAATTGTATAGATCTTGACGTTTGTATAAGAAAGATTTGTAATATTCCTGTAGATATTGCTGATGGAAAATTCTTATTGCCACCAAGTTATGATTTTTTACAAATGTATGATGTTGGTAACGTTAATCAATTAAATTCTATAAATAGATGGAAAGATAATAATATAATAAATTCTTTGCAAGCTCCAATAGGAATAAATGAACAAGGAGAATTATTTAAATTAGACATTCATGAAAAATATCATGGCCCTCATGGTTTAGTAGCCGGTATGACTGGAGCTGGAAAATCTGAGTGGTTAATAACATATATTCTTTCAATGTCAATAAATTATCATCCAGATGAAGTACAATTTGTTTTAATAGACTACAAAGGTGGAGGACTTGCAGGTGTTTTTGAAAATAGAGAAACCGGGTTTAAACTTCCTCACTTAGCAGGAACTATCACAAACCTAGATGTAGTTGAAATAAATAGAGCTTTAGCAAGTATCAGAAGTGAATTAAAAAGACGTCAACAAATGTTTAATGCAGCTCGTGATAAATTAAACGAATCAACAATTGATATTTATAAATATCAAAGACTATATCGAGAAGGAAAAGTTGAAGAACCAATGAGTCATTTAATAATAATAAGTGACGAATTTGCTGAGTTAAAAGCTCAACAACCAGAATTTATGGGAGAACTTATTTCTACAGCTCGTATAGGTCGTTCCTTAGGAGTACATTTGATTTTGGCAACTCAAAAACCAAGTGGAGTAGTCGATGATCAAATATGGTCAAACGCTAAGTTTAGAGCATGTTTAAAAGTACAAGATAAAAGTGATTCCAACGATATGTTAAAAAGGCCAGATGCTGCTATGATTAAAGAACCAGGAAGATTTTTCTTACAAGTTGGTTTTAACGAATATTTTGCCAAAGGCCAAGCAGCCTACGCTGGAGGACCATATTATGAATCAGATAAAAGAAAAATGATAGTAGACACTTCCGTGGAATTTGTAAATGAACTAGGCTACCGCTACAAAATTATTGAAACCAAACGTAATATTGTAGAAGCTGTACACAAAGGAGATGAACTTCCTAACATATTAGCTTATATTAAAGAAACTGCAGATAAAACAGAAACTCATGTAAGAAAACTATGGTTAGATAGAATACCTAACGTCATATATCATGACAGCTTAAAAACTAAATATGGTTATAAAAAAGAAGAATTTAATATTAATCCTATAATCGGAGAATATGATGCTCCAGAATTACAAGAACAAGGATTATTAACATTGAAACTTACAGAAGAAGGAAATGCTTTATTCTATGGAATAAGTGGAAGTGGTAAAGAAAATCTATTATGTAATCTTATTTATTCATTAATTCTAAATTATACAGTCAATGAAATAAATCTTTATATTTTAGATTTTGGAGCAGAAATTCTCATGGCATTTAGAAATGCTCCTCATGTAGGAGATATCTTGAGAAGTGGAGACGACGAAAAGATAACTAATTTATTTAAACTCTTAAGAAATACCCTAGAAGAAAGAAAAAATCTTTTCCAAGAATATAATGGTGACATTAAAACTTATTCAACAACAAGTGGTAAAACAGTACCTAATATGGTAATTGTCATAAATAATATGGAAAATTTCTTAGAATTTTATCCAGATTTTATGGAAGAATTAGTAGGGTTAACAAGAGATGGATCTAAATATGGAATCCTATTTATTGGTACAACAAATGGTGTCAATAACGTAAGACTTAAACTAGCTCAAAACTATCCTATTCAAATAGCTTTACAACTTAAAGATAAATACGATTATACTAGTGTTTTAGGAAACACTGGAGGAATAGTACCAAGTAAAGTAAAAGGACGTGGTTTAGTTAAAGTTCATAACAAAATATATGAATTTCAATCAGCATATGTTACAGATGAAAGCAAGCAAATTGAATTTATCAAGAAATTTAGTAAAGAATTAAAAGATTCAACTCTAGATAGAGCAAAACGAATTCCAATTTTACCAAAAATTGTTAATTATGACTTTGTTGATGATTCCATAACTGACTTATCTAAAGTTCCAATAGCTGTATCAAAAGACACCTTAGAAATAATTCCATTCGATTTAATATCAAAAGAAGGAGTATTAGTAAGTTCTAATGACTTTGATCTATTGATACCTTTTACAGAATCACTACTATATTTGCTAGGAACTTATAAAAATACTAATGTATTTGTAATTGATGCTACTGCAAGTTTAGAAAATGTTTCTAAAAATGTTAAATACTTTAGTAATAACTTTGAATCAGTAGTAACGGATTTAAACAAATTTATCTCTTCTATTGATCCAACTACTAGTGCTAATTATGCTAATACTTTATTTGTATTCTTAGGATTAAATAATATAATGTCATCTCTAGATGCAACTATGAAAAAAGATTTTCAAACAAACTTATTAAAAATAGATAAAATTAATAAATTCAACATAATTTTAATTGATCAAGTTGCTGACATTAAAAAACTTGAGTTTGATTCATGGTACAAAGACACTATTAATGCAACAAGAGGTATTTGGTTAGGAAATGGTATCGATAACCAATTCTCATTAAAACTTACAAGAGTTACTAGAGAATTAAGAGAAGATATACCAGAAGGCTTTGGATATATTATAGAAAAAGGTAAACCATATTTAGCAAAACTTATTAACATTAAGGAGAGTGATTTTAATGAACAACAATAAAATACTTATAAACTTAATTGTTCCTTCAATAAGTGAAATATATAATGTTTTTATTCCAATAAATAAAACGGTTGCTGAAGTGATTATTATTTTAAATCAAACAATACACGATTTTACTGATGGAGAATTTCCCATTAGTAAAAACTTATCATTAGTAAACTGTGATACCAAAGAAATTTACAATTATGATTACACAATCAAAATTTGCCAAGTCGGTAATGGTAGCAACTTAGCATTAATTTAAAACTCATTTTATGAGTTTTTTTTCTTGAATAAAAATAAGTTATAAACTAAAATATAATTATGGTAGATGTTTTAGATATTTTTTACAACAATATTATAGTGGAAGCAGCAAATGGGACAATAGATTGTTTTTTAGTTTTTAGTATGCCATTTTCTACGATAATCAAAGAAGAAAACAAAACATATTATTGTACTAATTTTAATGAACTCTTAGTACCAACCCTAATTATAGAAAATAAAAAAGAATTCGATTTACTGCTAATAGAATATACTTTACTTGCCTTAGAATTTTATAATGATACTAATTTTCCTCAAGAAATTTTAGATTATCAAATGTTCAATGATAATAAAATTTGTAAAGAAAAAATGATAATGACTCTTTTATGGTCTAATGCAACTATTGATGATTTTAAAAAACCTAATAAATATTTAAAAAATAGAATAAATTTCTTAAAAAATAATATAGAAGAACAAGAGTTAGGATATAGTAATAATCTTGATGGAAATATCAACATAAAAATAGAAAAAGACTCAATTTATAATGAAACACCCCTAAAAGCTTCTATTTCTATATCAAATGATTTTGAAACATATTACTTTCCAGAAATTAAATTTGGAATATCCCAAAATAAATTATATATTTATGCCGTCCAATCAAATAAAGAAAATAATAACAATTTTTCTAAAAAAATTAATAGAAAACTTTATAAAATAGGAGAAGGTTTTGAAGAAGCTTTAGATAACTATGAATATTTTGAAACAGGTAATTTAAAAGATGTTACACCTAGTTTTATAGTTGCTTTAAATATTTTTATATTTTGGATACAAAAATATAATATAGAAGAATATTTAGTTCCTAATCTTTTAATAGAAAGATGGAATTCTAAAATAATGGTACTTTTAAAGAAAAATAATTTTTACAATTACGAAAAAGATAAATTTGATGAACTTTTAAATAATATAGAAAAAATCCAAATAAATATAAGTGAAAAATTTATAAGAAATTTTAGAAGATTAGAACACCATCACAAATCTTTAACTATTACTAGTGAACCTTTTTTAGTAGACTCATTTCTTCATTTTAATAATACTAATAATATAATTTGTAATAACAATCTTTTAGAAGAAACTGCAATTCTATCAAATAATAATTATTCTAAAAAAATTTAGCATTATAGACAAAATATCATTTTTTTGTTATAATCTACTTACTTCGAACAACTTTAAAAAAATAGAAAAGAGTGAATTTAATGAGTAAAATAAAAATTTTTAGTATGGGTGGATTAAATGAAAATGGAAAAAACACCTATGTTATAGAAGTAGATAATAAAATATTTATTCTAGATGCTGGATTAAAATATGCTAATGAATCAATGTATGGAATAGATTATATATTACCAAGTTATGATTATTTAGAAAAAAATAAAAAAAGAATAGTTGGTGTCTTTTTAACCCATGCTCATCCAGAAAATATGGGAGGAGTTTTTGATTTAGTTAAAACTATCCCTGAAATAAAAATATACTGTACTAAATATACAAAAAAATATTTAGAATTAGAAGGTTTTGATAAAAATAAAATTAATGAAATTAAACCACATAAAAAAATAATGTTTAAAGATGTTTCCGTATTTCCTATAAGTGTAAGTCATAGTGTTCCGGATGCAGTTATGTATGTAATATATACTAAAGATGGAGCAATTGTATATACAGGTGACTTTATTATAGATCCAAGCATGAATGATTATTACCATATGGATTTAGGAAAAATAGCCTATGTAGGAAAACAAGGAGTTTTATGTTTATTAAGTGAATCTGTATTTAGTGAAAACAAAGGACACACTAGTCCTAATCATAAATTAGAAGGTTTCTTTAAAGATATTATCAATAGAACTCAAGATAGAATGATTTTTACAGTGTTACCAATTCATTTATATACAATTCAAGAAATATTTGAAGCAGCTAAAAATAGTCATAGAAAAATAGTAATAATGGGTAAAAAACTTCAAAATGTTATTAATATGGCAATTGAAAATAAATATCTAAAGGTTGATAACAACATTATTGGAGATTTAAGTAATATTGATCAAAATAATACAATTTTATTAGTGTGTGATGATAAAGAAAAACCATACAGTGCTATAGATAAAATAGTAAGTGGATATGATAAATTTATTAAATTAAAGAAAACTGATACAGTTGTCTTTGCTGAACCCAAATATGATGAAAATGAAAAAACATTAGTAAAAATAGAAAATGAAATAGCTAAACTAGGAGCTAATATTATTTCAATTCCTAAAGATAAAGAAATTCTTCATCATGCCTCTAGCCAAGATTTAATGTTAATGTTAGACTTAGTACAACCAAAATACTATATGCCAGTAAAAGGTGATTACCGTTATATGGTTAATAATGCTGATTTAGCAATTTCCCTAGGCATGAAACCTGAAAATATCATTTTAAAACAAAATGGTGAAGTCGTAAAAATTAATGATGGTAAATTAATAGACAAATTTGAGACAGTTCCAGTCAATGAAGTATTAATAGATGGAAATAGTACAGACGATGTTGGAGAATTAGTTATTAAAGATCGTGAAATGCTTGCGGAAAATGGAATAGTACTTATTAGTGTAACTTTATCAAAAGCTACTAAAAAAGTTTTAGTAGGGCCAGAAATAGTTACTAGAGGTTTCATATATGTTAAAGACTCTAAAGAAATGATAGAAGAAATAAAAAAACTATCACTAAATATTGTTGAAAACAATATAAGTGATAATTACGTAGATTATAATAATATTAAACTAGAAATAAGAGAGCATTTAAGTAAATATTTCTATTCTGAAACAGAATGTAAACCTATGATAATTGCCGTAATTCAAGAAGTCTAAGACTTCTTTTTATTTATCCCAATTATTGAACCTAGACAAGTAGATAATATTAAAATCCAATAATATATAACTGTACCAAACCTAAATTTAGCTCCTAATACTAAACCCAATAAACATAAAATAATAACATAAATAAATCCCACTATAAGCCCATTTACAAAGCCTTTTTTACTAGAATGAATTCCCGTTATAAAACCAGTACTAATTAAAATTAAAGAACTTATAATAATTAATAATAATTTATTAATATGAATTCCTAATATATCAAATATACTTACTATTAATGGTAAAAGTAAAAAACTAAGAAAAGGAACAAGTAATATCTTTAAATATAATTTAATTTTATTCATTTCTTCACCTAGTTAATTTTATTATTAGATAATTATTTTATTCATAATATTTTTTAATGCAATCATTTGCAGTATTTAAATAAGCTCTCATTAAATTTCCAGCTCCTAATTTTACTCCTCCAAAATATCTTACTACAGCAATTAAATTAGAATCCAAATTATTTCTCTCTAAAAGTGTAAATAGAGGAGTTCCACAAGTACCACTAGGTTCTTTATCATCACTTTTCTTTGCTGTATTTTTTAACTTATATGCATAAGGAATATGCCTAGCATGCTTATGTTCTTTTTTTAACAATTCCAATACCTCGTTTGCCTCATTAGTATCATTAATTAGATAAAAATATGCAATAAACTTAGATTTTTTTATAATAACTTCATTTGTATTTAAAAGTTTCATTCAATCACCAAAAAAATAGTATCATAAAAGTAAAATAAACGCAAAAAATACCATAATAACAAATGAAGTGTTATAATAACCTAGTTAGGAGGCTTAATATGTTTAAAGAAGAATTAAAATTAGTTCCTCATCTACCAGGTAGTTACCAAATGAAAAATAAAACGGGAAATATTATATATGTTGGAAAAGCCAAAGATTTACATAACAGATTACATTCTTATTTTACAGGTAGAGTAACTGGAAAAACTGCAAAAATGGTAAGTGAAGTAGATCACTTTGAATATATAGTAACCACAAGTGAATTAGAAGCCTTTATTCTAGAAATAAATTTAATAAAAAAATATGATCCCAAATATAATATACTATTAAGAGACGATAAAAGTTACCCTTATATAGAATATGTAAAAAAACCATATCCAACTTTAAAAGTAGTTAGATATTTACAAATCAAAAAACACAAAGATAAAATTTTATTTGGTCCTTACGTAAATGTTTATGCTGCCAGAAGAATAGTTAATCTCCTTAATAGATTATACCCTTTAAAAAAATGTACAACCATGCCTAAAAATGTCTGTCTTTATTACCATATTGGAGAATGCTTAGGATACTGTGAAAAAAATATTAATCAAGAAGACTTACAAAAAATGGAAGAAGAAATTTTAGGATTCTTAAATGGAAATGGAGACATTATTAAAAATAAAATATTAGAAAAAATTAATTTCTATTCAGAACAATTAAACTATGAAGCAGCCAAAGAATTACACGATGAATTAAATTATATTAATATTGTTTTAGAAAAACAAAAAGTTGAACTAAAAGATTTAACAAATAGAGATGTTATTAATTATTATTTTGATAATGGATATGTTAGTTTAGAAATATTCTTTATAAGAAATGGAAAATTAGTTGGGCATAAAAACCATATAGCACCAATCACAGATAATTATATAGATGAATTAGAATCATTTATTGCTTTATTTTATAATAAACACGAAATACCAAAAGAAGTAATAATTAATGATAATTTTAATATAGAAGTTCTAAAAAAAGTAATAGATACTAACTTTGTAACAGTAACCAAAGGAAATAAGAAAAAACTTTTAGACCTAGCTAAAGAAAATGCCAAAATAAATTTAGAAAACAACTTTAGTCTTTTACAAAAAGAAGAACAAAGAACTAGTGGTTCAAATGAAGAATTAAGTAAGTTACTAAATATTCCTATAAATAGAATAGATATATTTGATAATTCTAATATTTTTGGAAACTTTTCTGTTAGTGGAATGGTAGTTTTTAAAAATGGTGTCCCCGCAAAAAAAGAATATAGAAAATATAAAATCATTAGTGATGCTAAAGATGACTATCATATTATGAAAGAAGTTATTTATAGAAGATATTATAGAATGCTTTTAGAAAAATCAGAAAAACCTGATTTAATAATCGTTGATGGTGGAAAAACTCAATGCCGTGCTTGTATTGATACTCTAAATGAATTAAAAATAAATATCAAAGTCTGTGGCCTTGTTAAAAATGATAAACATAGAACTAATGATTTATTAGATGGCCAAACCGAACAAATACTAAATATTGATAAACAAAGTAATCTTTTTCACTATCTAACCAGAATGCAAGATGAAGTTCATAGATATACTATAAACTATCATAGAACTCTAAGAAGTAAAGGAAGTATTTCTAGTGTTCTAGATAATGTACCAGGAATTGGTTCAGTTAGAAAAAAAGAACTAATTAAAAAATATGGAAGTTTAAAAAATATTACCGAAGCTCCTTTAGAAGATTTACAGAAAATACTTCCAGAATCAATTGCTTTAGAACTCTATGATTTTTTAAAAAACTATAATAAAAAATAATATACTATGTTATAATCTTTATATAAATATACATGGAGGAAAATATGTTTGATAAATTTGTACCAGATATCTATCAAAAAAGTATCTATACTATTGATTATGAAAAATTAAAAAAAAGTAAAATAAAATGTTTAATATTTGATTTAGAAAATACCATTGCTCCCAATAATTTAAAAAAGCCCAATAAAAAATTAAAAGACTTATTTGAAGAATTAAAAGACATGGGTTTTAAAATTATTATTGTTAGTAATGAAATAAAATCAAGAGTAGAACCATTTAAAGATATTCTAGGAGTAGACTCTTCTTTTTTATCAATGAAACCTCTTAAAAGAAAATATAAAAAAATACTTGAAATCTATCATTTTAAAGATACTGAAATAGCCTGCATTGGAGATCAATTAGTAACTGATATCTTAGGAGCTAACAGAATGGGATTCACAAGTATTCTGGTTAACCCAATAAGTACTAACGAATTTGTAACTACTAAATTGAGTAGAGTATTTGAAAATCTTATAATAAAATCTTTAAGTAAAGACTCTTTATTAAAAAGAGGTAAATACTATGAATAAAGTATGTTTAGGTTGTGGGAAAAAACTTCAAACCCTTGATAAAAATAAAGAAGGTTTTATTCCCGAAAATAAATTAGAAGAGGCAAATTACTGTCAAAGATGTTTTAGACTTACTCACTATGGAATTACTGATAACAGTAAAATGCCCTATAGTAAAGAAGACTTAATAGATAAAGTTAATAATGAATTCTTATTTACGATATTTCTAACAGACTTACTAAATATAACTGATGAAGTAATAAATATTTTTAAATCAATTAAAAATCCTAAAATATTAATTATTAATAAGTGTGAAATTTTACCAAAATTTCTAAAAAAAACTAAGCTTATAAAATACTTACAAGAACAATACAATATTAAAGATAAAATATTATTAAAAGGTAATATCGGTAAAGAAGCTAATATTGTTTTAGATTATTTAGAAAAAAATAACATTAATAAAGCCTATCTAGTCGGTTTATCAAATAGTGGTAAATCCACTTTAATAAATGACATTATAGATTTAACTAAAAGTAATACTCCAAAATTAACAGTTAGTAAATATTTAAATACAACTCTAGATTTTCTAAGTATTAATATAAAAGATAATTTAACATTTATAGATACTCCAGGTATAATTTTAGAAAATATAGAAATAGAAAAATCTAAAAAAATAAGATCATTATCATTCCAAATGACAGAAGAAGATACACTAGCTTTAACAGAAACTTATTATTTAAAAACCATTAATAAATGTAATATAAATTATTTTACTAATATTAAAAACGAAAGAGTTATAAAAAAAATATATAAAAATAATTTAGATTATGTAACAGAACTCACTATTAATGCAAATGAAGACTTAATTATAAAAGGAATAGGTTTTATTAATTTTAAACAAAAAACTAAAATAAAAACCAATATACCAGTAAAATATTTAAGTATTCGTGCATCAATCTTTGGAGGTAAAAATGAGTAAAATACACGTAATGAGTGAAAACTTAGCAAATAAAATAGCTGCAGGTGAAGTAGTAGAAAGAGTAGCAAATGTTGTAAAAGAATTAGTAGAAAATAGTATAGATGCTGGAAGTAAACAAATAAAAATAGATTTAATTAATTCTGGAACTAAAATGATTAAAGTAACAGATGATGGATCTGGAATGGATAGTGAAGATGCTTTACTCGCTTTTACAAGACATGCAACAAGTAAAATAAGAAATGATAATGATTTATTCTTTATAAATACCCTAGGATTTCGTGGAGAAGCATTACCAAGTATTGCTAGTGTCTCTAAAGTAACTTTAAAAACCTGTAATGATGATATCGGTACTCTTGTTAAAATTGAAGGCGGAAAATTAATCACTCATGAAAAAACTGATTCTAGAAAAGGTACGATAATAACAGTAGAAGATTTATTTTATAACACTCCAGCTAGATTAAAATATTTAAAAAGTGATATAAGTGAACTTGCTAATATTACAATGTACTTAGAAAAATTATCATTATCTCATCCAGAAATCAGTTTTAGTTTAACAAACAATGATAAAACTATAATTAATACAAGTGGTAAAAATGATTTATTAAAAACTATATTTGAAATTTATGGATATACAATTAGTTCTAATATGTTAGAAATAAGAGCCAGCAATGATGATGCTGATATTCATGGTTTTGTTGCAAAGCCTTCTATATTAAAATCAAATAGAAACTATATGACAACAATAATAAATGGTAGAGTAGTAAAAAATAATATTATTTTAAATGCTATAAATGCTGGATATAACACTTATAAACCAGATATAAAATACCCAGTAGTAATCCTATTTATAGATACCGATCCCACTTTAATAGACGTTAATATCCATCCAACTAAACAAGATGTTAAAGTAAGTAAATTAGATGAACTATGTAATTTAATTACTAAAAGTATCAAAGATGCTTTATATAAAAGTCTTTTAATCCCTAAAATAGAAGTAAGAGAAGTTCAATCATTTAATGAAATTTCTATTCCTAAAGAATATCCTTTAAATAATGAATTTGTTACCGTTAAAGAAGAACAAACAAACTTTGACTTTAAAGAAATCAAAAAAGAAGTAGAACAAAATCTAGAACAAACAGACATTAATAATGAAACAATAAAAAAATTAGAATTATATCCAGTAGGGTTAGTAATGGGTACTTACATAATTGCTCAAAATGATGAAAACATGTATTTAATAGATCAACATGCTGCTCAAGAAAGAATAAATTATGAAAAATATATAAATAATCTAAAAAAAGAAAAGGTAAATAAAACATCTTTATTAATTCCTATAACTATAGAATTAACCCCTAGTGACTATTTAGAAGTTTTAAAAGAAAAAGACTATTTAAGTAAAATAGGCATAACTTTAAAAGAATTTGGTATTAATACAATAATGATTACAGAACATCCAACCTGGTTATTAGAAGGATATGAAGAAGAAAGTTTAAGAAAAATAATTGAATTAGTAATTGAAAAAAATAAATTTGATCCTTTAAAATTTAACGATCACATGGCTAAAACCTTAGCATGTAAGATGAGTGTAAAAGGAAATACCAGAATAACTATAGAAGCAATGGAATCTTTATTAGATCAATTAGTACTTTGTGATAACCCTTATAATTGTCCTCACGGAAGGCCAACTATCATAAGTTTCACAAAATATGAATTAGAGAAAATGTTTAAAAGAGTAATGAATTAAGTTGAATAATTAAAAAATATATAGTAAAATAACTACAAGAGGATAAGTGATATTATGAATAGTTTTAAATCAAAAGTAATGTTTTGCATGATCATTGTTTGTGCCTTAGCTGTACCATTAATTATAGGAACAACTTATGCAATATACACAGTAGATGAAAAAGAACAAACATCAACTAAAAAAGTAAAATTAACTACAAGTAATTTAAAAGTTGATTTTATTGCTAATGAATATATAAATAATACTAATGGTAGATTAATAAAACCAGAAGAAGTTAATGATAGAGCTGATTTTTCAAAATTTACTATTAAAAATAGTGATGAAACTTCTAATAAAGTTAAATATACTATATCAATAACCAATATTGATACTACATATGATGAACAGACTAAAAGCTACCCACTACTATGTAAAGATTTTAAATGGAGATTAGTTTCTCTTAAAGATGGAAATGAAACTCTTGTTGAAGAGGGTACTTTTGAAGGCGTAGTAAGTGATACTTTAGAAGTAACAAAAAATAGTGAATTATACTTAGAACCAGGAGAAGAAATTACTTATAAATTATATTTCTGGTTAGAAGAAACTGATCAAGTTCAAAATCACTTATTAAATAAAACATTTAAGTCAAAAGTGAGTGTATCATCAGTTTTAGAAGAAAGTTAGACCTAGTCGCTTTTTTTTTGCACACGTGCTATAATCTATAATAAGGAGTGAACTCAAATGAACGTATACGATAAAAAATGTGTTAATACCCTTAGAAGTCTGGCAATAGACTTAATATATAATGCTGGAAGTGGTCATCCAGGAATTGCCTTAGATGCTGCTCCAATGATGTATGTTTTATTCAAAAATCATTTAAATATTTCTATAGAAGATGATAAATGGATAAATAGAGATTACCTTGTTTTATCTTGTGGGCATGCATCAGCATTATTCTATAGCACTCTTTTTTTAGCTGGGTGCAAATTAACACTAGAAGATTTAAAAAATTTTAGACAGTTAGGTTCAATTACTCCAGGACATCCCGAGTACAAAGTAACACCGTATGTTGATGCTACGACAGGACCATTAGGACAAGGACTTGCAAATGCTGTTGGTATGGCGTTAGCTGAAAAATACTTACAAAATCTTTGCCAAAAAAATCTAAATTCTCATAAGATTATAGATCATTTTACCTATTGCATATGTAGTGATGGTGATTTAATGGAAGGCGTTTCTTATGAAGCAGCCTCATTCGCGGGAACTAATAAGCTAGGTAAATTAATTGTACTATATGATTCCAATAACATGAGTTTAGATGGAAGTACTGAAAAAACTTTTACAGAAAATGTCAAAAAAAGATTTGAAGCTCAAAATTGGCAAGTAATTACTGTAAAAAATGGAGAAGATACAGATGAAATAAATAATGCCATTAATTTAGCAAAAAACACCTTAGATAAACCAACACTAATTGAAATAAAAACTATTTTAGGAATAACTTCACCATATCAAAATACTAATGTAATCCATGGTATGCAATTAACTGAAAAAACAGTTACTGAAATAAAAAATAAATACGGTTTTAGAAATGTTCCCTTCATAGTTCCTAAAGATTCTGCAGACTACTTTAGAACCAATTTTCAAAGTAGAGTAAAAGAAAAATATTCTGAATGGTATAACATTTTTAAACAAATAAGTAGTAATAAAAAGTTCATACCATTTTTAAACAATCTATTTAAGTCAGAAATTAAGATAAATTTAAATATTAAAGATCTTGATAAATTAGATTTAGATTTAAGAACTTTTAACGGAATTATAATGAATAAATTAAGTACTTTAAGTTATAATTTTGTAGGAGGAAGTGCAGATTTAGCGTCAAGCTGTAAAACCTATTTAGTAGATAGCAAAGATAATATTAATGATACTTTAGGTCAAAATATTTGGTATGGCGTAAGAGAACATGCTATGGCAGCAATATCAAATGGATTAGCGTTATCAAATTTACTACCATTTGCCTCAACTTTCCTAGCATTTTCTGACTATATGAAGCCTGCTATAAGACTTTCTGCCATAATGAATTTACCAGTAACTTATATTTTTACCCACGATTCAATCTTTATAGGACAAGATGGAATTACCCATCAACCAGTAGAACAATTAGCAGATTTAAGAAGTATTAAAAACATGTATGTTTATAGACCTTGTGATGCTAAAGAATTACTAGCAAGCTGGGAGACGATTTTAAAATTAAAACATCCAGCAAGTATAATACTTCCAAGAGAAAACGAAATATATTCATTAAAATCTAGCAAAGAAGGAACTAAAAAAGGTGCCTATATTATAAAAGAAACAAGAGGAAGACTTCACGGAATTATTATAGCAACAGGAACAGAAGTAATAACTTCAGTAAAAATAGCTGAAGATTTAGAACAAATAGGAATTAATATTAGAGTTATAAGCATGCCATGTCAAGAACTCTTTGATGAAACAGATGAAAATTATAAACAAGAATTATTCCCTTTAGGAGTAAAAGTAATTGTACTTGAAGCTGCAAGTCATTTATCTTGGGAAAAATACGTTTATAATAATAAATACTTAATAACTATAGATGATTATGGTGCTAGTGGTACCAAAAGTGATTTAGAGTATTCTTATAATTATGATTATGAAACTCTAAAAGAAAAAATAATAAAATTAATTAAATAACATATCTAGACTATTAACATATAATAATCTAGGTGATTATATGAATTTTAATGATGATTTTTTTGGTAAAGTCCAAAAAAAAACTAAAGTAGATAAAGATACTTTAATATCTCTTGCCAAGAGATTAAATGAAGATAATATGAAAGATGAAACCGTATTAAGTGGCATAATTCAAGATCTTGCCAAAATAACCGGTAAAAAAGTTAGCAAAGAAACTGAAGATAAAATAATAAAAACTATAAAAGAAGATAAAGTTCCTACAGGAGTAGAAAAAATGTTTTAGGAGGAAATATGAACCAATACATTAGTGCATGTAATAAAATAATAGAAAATTATGAACAGTACATTTCAGAAAACGAAAAAGAAGCTTTAAAAAAAATAATTAAATTAAAAAATAATAATATAAACATTTTGCTTTTTATAAATAAAATAATAAATAGAATATGGAGTATGTATCTAACTAATCCTCTTTGTTATAAAGAAGGAACACCCTTTAAGTTTTTAACTACTAGAGATGTTATAATTAATCCCTATAATGAAAAATACTTTAAAGAATTAAATACTCATACAAATCACGAATTAGAAATAATAAGTGAAGATAATTTAAAACTAGGATTAAGTGGAACAATTGTAGAAATAGATTATTTAAATACACTTAGTGATCCCATATTACCATGTGATTTTGAAAACAATACCCTAACTACAAATGTTAAATTAAATGTAAAAGGTATTTATGATATTTCTTTAGGAATTAAAAATTATGACGTTGAAGAAGAATGTTGTAAAGATTTTTCTGAAATATTTAATATACCATTAATTTCAATTAATAAAGCTAAATATAATAAAGATATCTTAAGCAAAAAAGATGTTAATTATTTATGTGATACCATAATATCTTATATTTTAATAAAAAAATCTGTTGTAAAAGATATTGTTAAAATAAGAGAAGAATTAAAAAGTAAGTATAAAAAAATTATTCATTTAAAATACATAGAATACTTTAATAATACTATTACTTTAGAAGATTTAATCGAATATGTAGACTTACTAATAGAACCAGATATCAACTTAAACTTGACAAAATAGTGTAAACATGATAGGATAGGGGCGTTAATGGGGGTTATCCTTTAACAAGGAGGAAAAAATATGGAAATAAAGAATTTAAATTTACAAAGTAAAAATTTAATGAAAGTATTGAAACAAAAAGGAGTTGCATTATTAACAGGTGCTGTAATGGCAGTATCACCAGTAGCTTATACGACAACAAAAGTTGAAGCAGCAAGCTATAATAGTTATGAAAATGTAACATATTATTATAGTAATAATGTTAAGTATGAAGTGATGAGATACTTAGATAAAGATACATCATCAACTAACTTAAAAAAACTATTAAGCTACTACGATAATCTTTATGATTATATTAACAATGGAAAATATGTTCAAAACACTTACTATAGAAATTTAAGAGTTGAAGAACAAAACGAATTAAATTACCAATTAAATAATTGGGGAAATGAAATATATAATAAATATAGAACAAAAAGTTATTTTAAAGAAACTTGTAAAAGTGTATTAGGATTTGTTTTAACTTATAAAAGTACAGAGACAGGATACGATTATGATCATAGAGAAACTATGAAATACTATCAAGAAACAATATCTAATAAATTTGATACTTTTATAACTGCATCATCAAGTCAATCTAATTTAACAAATGCTTTAAAACAATATAATAGTCTAGTAAAATTTATTGAAGGAACTGCAAGAAGTTATGGATATATTTATTCTGAATTAACTATAACTGAACAACAAGACATTAATAGATTAATTGAAAATTGGACTGATGAATTATTAAATAGATATGAAACATATAGTTATTATAGATCTAACTGTATAAGTACAGTAGGATGGACAGTAAATAATGATAATCTTTATAAAGAATTAGGTAAATACATGAATACTAACGGAAATTACTATCCAGGAAACAATAATAATAACTATTACCCTGGTAACAATAACAACAACTATTATCCAGGAAATAACAATAATAATAATAATTACTATCCAGATAATAGCAATAATAATTATTATCCAGGAAACAATCAATACAATCCAAACAATAATAGTAGCACTAAAGATTGGCATCAATCATATGAAGATCCTTCAATTAATACATCAGGAGGAATTCGTGATTATGTTCCAGAATATATAAATGGATCAAATTATTATAATGATTATAATAATAACTATAATTATAATAATTATAACGGATATTATCAAAATAATAGTGATTATACTGAAGACTATGCTCCAGAATACATTTATAAAAGATAACAAATAATAGATAGCTTCTGCTATCTTTTTTGGAGGAAAAAATGACAGAATATGAAACTTTAAAACGTGAAAGAATCTCTTTATTAACTAAAAAAGCAAGGTTAATGTTAGAAATAGAAAAAATAGATCAAGAACTAGAAATAAAAAGAAAACAAATGTTAAAATTAAAAGAACAGGAATATTATGAACAACAACAAAGAAGAATTGAAGGTACTAAATTATCTAAATAATTTAGTACTTTTTTTACAAATATCAACAATATATGATATGATATTAATATGATAGGAGTAAAATATGAAAGAAAATAATGATTTTATTCAGGGTGGAAATATTGTTGATACAAAAGCAAAAACAAATGGAAAAATGACATTTGCCATAATTATGTTAGTAATCATGCTTGCATTATTAGGAGCTGTAACTTATTTTTATTATTTTAAAAAAGAAAGTTCTAGAGAATTATTTTTAAAAAATGTTAGTAGTTTTCTAAACAGTAATATAAATATAGAAGAAAGTAACGAAGTATTAAATTTATTAGAAAATGGAGGAACAATTAATTTAAAACCAAATATAAAAATTGATATTGATAATAATAACTTATTTAATATAAGTGGTAATATTAAACTAATTGATGATACTAAAAATCAATATATGGAAGGAAATATTACTAACAATAATCAAGAAATAGTTGATTTTAAAACCCTTAATCAAGATAATAAACTATATGTAATGTTAAATAACATTTTTGATACATATCATTATACAGATATAGACACTAAAGAAGTAAACACTGAAGGAATAAAAAAAGTAAAAGAAAATGTTTTAAATACTTTAAAAAATTATTTTACAGAAGATAAATTCTTAAAAGAAAAAACAAAAGTTACTGTAGATAATGTTAGTTATGATGCTAATAAAATTACTTTAACTTTAACTGAAAAAGATTTTGGATTGTTAGTTAAAACTATATTAGAAAATTTAAAAAATGATGAAGAAGTTATTAAAAGTATTACAACAGATTCTAATAATTTTAAAGAACAATTAGAAGAAAAAATAGATGATATTGACCTAGAAGAATTAAGTAATGAAACATTCATTTCTTATTCAATATATTTAAATAAAAATGAGTTATTAGAACAAATTATTACATTAAATGAATATACTATTACAATAACTGGAAAAAGTTCTGGAAATATTACTTTAAAATCAAATAATACAACTATTTTAGAAGGTAATTACCGAAAAGATTATTTAAAAGTTAATTACAAAGATGAAAATAACAATAATATAACATTAACATATAAAACAAATACAATTTCTTCAAAAAAAGAAAAAGATACAATTATTATTACTGGAACAATTAATAACACAAATATTAATTTAGAAATAGAATTAGATGCTGAAGTAGATGCTCAAAAAACTATTCCTAATATAGATTTAACAAATGCCAAACCGTTTGAAGAATTAACTGAAGACGAAACAAATAGATTCTATTCAAAAATTATGGAAATATATCCTATGAAGGCCATAGATTCTGTTAATTAAATCCTTATTTTAAAAGAAAAAGACTGTTAAAATAGTCTTTTTTTTTGTATAATAAGCCTAGGCGATTTTATGGAAAAATTAAATGAAGAATTAATAAGAAATATATCAAAAGAAAAAAATGAACCAGAGTGGATGTTAGAATTTAGACTAAAATCTTTAAATGAATTTTTTAAACAAAAAAATCCCAATTTTGGACCTAGCATAGATTTAGATTTTAATAAAATAAATTATTATAAAAAAGTTGCTAATAATACTAATAATTGGGATAAAGTTTCTTGTAATATAAAAAATACATTTAAAACTCTAGGAGTTATTGATGCTGAAAAAAAATATTTAAGTGGAGTATCTAACCAGCTAGAAAGTGAAGTAGTTTATCACAATCAAAAAAATGAATTAACTGATAAAAACGTTATATTCTTATCAACTGATGATGCTTTAAAACAACATCCTGATTTATTTAAAAAATATTTTAATAATTTAGTAAAATATAATGAAAATAAATATACTGCTTTAAATGGAGCTTTATGGAGTGGAGGAACTTTTATATACATTCCTCCTCATACCAAACTTGATAGACCGCTACAAAGCTATTTCCGTATTGAATCATCATCACTTGGACAATTTGAAAGAACCATAATTGTTGTAGATGAAGGAGCAGAATTATCTTATATTGAAGGATGTACTGCCATAAGTTATTCTGAAAATGCTTTACACGCTGGAGTAGTAGAAATATATGTTGGAAAAAATGCCAAATGTAAATATTCAACAATTCAAAATTGGTCTAAAGACGTTTATAATTTAGTAACCAAAAGGAGTATAGTTGAAGAAAATGGTTTAATGGAATGGGTAGATGGAAACCTTGGAAGTAAAATAACTATGAAATACCCAAGTTGTATTTTAAAAGGAGATAATTCTAGAGGAAACTCAATTAGTATAGCTTACGCTAAAGAAAATCAATACTTAGATGCTGGAGCCAAAATGATTCACCTTGGCAAAAATACTAAAAGCAATATTGTTAGTAAATCAATTGCTGAACAAGGTGGAGTAAGTAATTATAGAGGAACTACAAAAATATCCAAGAATGCTACTAATTCAGAAGCCACAATAAAATGTGATACAATTTTATTAGATAATATTTCAAAAAGTGATACATATCCTAATAATATTGTATTAAATTCCAAAAGCATTTTAGAACATGAAGCAACAGTATCTAAAGTAAATGAAGAAAAAATGTTTTACTTAAAACAAAAAGGTTTAAATGAAGAAACTGCCAAAGAACTATTAATATTAGGATTTGTTAAAGACTTTAAAAAAGAATTACCAATGGAATATGCAGTAGAATTAAATAGACTATTAAAAAATCAATGTTAGGGGGAATTATTTTTGAAAAGAAATGAAGTAAATAGAGAAGAATTATCTCCAATGATGCAACAATACATGAAAATAAAAGATGAACACCCAGATGAATTACTATTCTTTAGATTAGGAGACTTTTACGAACTATTTTTTGAAGATGGAATAATCGCTAGTAGAGAACTAGAATTAACACTAACTGGAAAAAATGCTGGTCTTAAAGAAAGAGTTCCAATGTGTGGTGTACCCCATCATGCAGTAAAAAGCTATATAGAAAAACTAATAAGTAAATCTTATAAAGTAGCAATATGTGAACAACTAGAAGACCCAAAAACCACAAAAGGGACGGTAAAAAGAGGCGTTGTTCAAGTAATCAGTAAAGGAACAATGGTAGATTTAGAATACTTAGACAGTAAAGACACTAATTATATCGGAACAATCATTGACTTTAATTATAGTTATGTTTTAGCCTATACAGATATCTCAACAGGAGAATTATTTGTAACTAACATAGCTCACCAAAAAGATAAATTAATGGATAATATTTTAAGTTTAAATTTAAAAGAAGTAATTTTAAAAAGTGATTTTGATTTAGAAATAATTAATTTATTAAAAAATACTTATGGAATAAATATATCAATAAATAATTCTTTATTAGAAAATAAATATGAACACTTATATAAAAGTTTAAAAAACGAACAAGAAAAAATTGCTGTTAAAAGTTTATTATATTATTTACATATAAATCAATTAAAAGAATTAGACCATATGAACAATGCTAAAGAAATAAAAAGAGAAGATTATTTAACTATGAATGTTCATACAGTTAGAAATTTAGAATTAGTGGAAACCCTAAGACTTAAAGAAAGACAATATTCTCTTATTTGGCTATTAGATAAAACTAAAACAGCAATGGGTTCGAGATTCTTAAAACAAATGTTACTTAATCCTCTAAAAGATATTAATTTGATTAATGAAAGATTAGATACTATAGAGAAATTAAATAATGAATTTTTATTAAGAGAAGAATTAAGAAATTATTTATATGAAATTTATGATTTAGAAAGACTATGTGGTAAAGTTGTATGTGGTTCTCTAAATGCTAGAGATCTTTTACAAATAAAAAATTCTTTAAAAGTATTACCAGAATTAAATAAGATTTTTAAAAAATTAAATTTTACTCAAGAATTAAATCCTAACCAAGACTTATATAATTTATTAGAAAAATCAATAGATGAAGATGCTCCAATTACTATAAAAGAAGGACACATAATTAAAGAAAATTATAATCAAGAATTAGATGAATTAAAAACTATAAGAAAAGGTGGAAAAGATTTTATTGCTGCCTTAGAACAAAGCGAAAAAGAAAAAACCGGAATTAACACTTTAAAAGTAGGATACAATAGAGTATTTGGATACTATATTGAAGTATCTAAAGGTCAAGTAAATAAAATAGATCCTTCACTAGGTTGGGAAAGAAGACAAACATTAGCAAATGCTGAAAGATTTATCACTCCATCCTTAAAAGAAAAAGAAGCTTTAGTTTTAAATGCCGAAGAAAGAATAATTGAATTAGAATATAACTTATTTCTAGGAATAAAAGAAGAAGTAAAAAAACACTTATCAGAACTTCAAAAAACAGCTGCTACAATTAGTCTAATAGATGCTTTAAGTTCTCTAAGTATTGTAAGTGAAGAATATTCTTTAACAAGACCCAAAGTAACTGAAGAAAAAAATATTTATATCAAAGATGGATTCCATCCAGTAGTAGAAGCTGTTTCTAAAAAAGAATATGTTAAAAATGATATTATTATGGATGAAAAAACCAATACACTTTTAATAACAGGTCCAAACATGAGTGGAAAAAGTACTTACATGAGACAATTAGCAATTACCATTATATTAGCTCAAATGGGATCATTTGTACCAGCAAGTGAATGTACTCTTCCAATATTTGATAAAATATTCACAAGAATTGGTGCCAGTGATGATCTAGTAAGTGGAGAATCAACATTTATGGTTGAAATGTTAGAAGCTAATAATGCTTTAGAAAATGCTACAAAAGATTCCCTTATACTATTTGATGAATTAGGTAGAGGAACAGCAACCTATGATGGAATGAGTTTAGCACGAGCTATACTAGAATATATTAATACCAAAATAAAATGTAAAACCCTATTTAGTACTCACTATCATGAATTAACTGATTTAAGTGAAACATTTAGTAATATAAAAAATGTTCATGTAGATGCTATAGAAGAAGACAATAAAATTATCTTCCTTCATAAAGTAAAAGAAGGATCAATTGATAAAAGCTATGGTATTCATGTAGCAAGTCTTGCTAATATGCCAGAGTCTTTAATCAAAAGAGCAGGAGAGATTCTAAAAAACTATGAACAAAAACAACCAACTACTAAACACATTGAACAAATTTCTTTAAATTTTGAAAGCGAACCAAATGTTTTAAAAGAAAAATTAAAGGATATTGATATATATAATTTAACTCCCCTAGAAGCTCAAAATAAATTATATGAATTAATTGAATTATCAAAAAAATTATAATTATATAAAAAATCAAAAATTGTAAAAAAATATCTACAGTTTTTGATTTTTTTTTTAAATAAATTAAAAAAACTGTTAAAAAACCAAAACAAATATTAAATATCACACTTTTGAATAATAAAAAACTATATGTTAAATTGTCTAAAGAAAGGAGGACACATGCATAATTTAGTTTATTTAATAGGAAGATTAACTAAAGATCCAGTATCTACTAAATTAGAAAATGGATCAAGTGTTACTAATATCACGTTGGCAGTTAATAGAAACTTTAAAAATTCTGAAGGTATATATGAAGTAGACTATATAAAATGTACACTTTGGAATGGAATTGCTCTAAGTACATG
>CAKOLD010000007.1 GCA_934096015.1 uncultured Bacilli bacterium | reverse complement strand
ATGTAGTAGAGCCGTATTTACTACAAGAAGGATTTATCAAAAGAACACCTAGAGGAAGAATGGTTACCGAAAAGGCATTAGAACATTTAAGAGAATCTGACCTTTTAATTGACAAGAAAGACTAAATAAATTATACTAATATTAGTATAGAAGATATGGTGATGTTATGAATAATAGAAAAGGTCAAGCTTTAGTTGAGTATATTTTGATAATTGCTCTTATAAGTGTAATAGCAATATCTTTAGTATCATACTTTGGGGGATATTTAAAAGATGCCCTTACAAAAGCTAGTTGCCCAATGGTAGGAGAAACTTATAAAAAAGGAGAAAAACCGGGGGATGGAACTTGCGTTTTAGAAAATTAAAATTCTATTTCTGCATCTTCATCAGGAGTTTGACTTATTGATTCTGTAAAAAGATAAATGGATCCTCCAAGTAAAAATAATATTGAAGCGATAAAATTAACATTTGCAATTAAAACCTTCTTTTTAGAAGCGTTTTTTTTAAGATTTGAAATATTTTTATAATTTAAATACACAAAATATAAATATATGAAAAAAGCCACTATAAAGATTTCAACATTAATAGTTTTGTACGTTCTAAAATCTTTGAAATTTTTTGTTTTTATATAATCTTCTTCGAAATAATTGCTAATTAAAGCAGCTATCGAAATAAATAAATATATTATCCAAATTAAATTTTCGATTTTTAAATTTCTTATAGTATTATTATTCATAGTAAATTATATTCCTATTTTTCTTTTATATAATTTTTCATCGTGTTATAATATTTACATAAACGTTAGGAGAGAGTAATATGTGTGGATTTGTAGGATTTACAGGTAAGATTAAAAATAAAGAAAAAATTGTTAAATCAATGAATGAAAAAATTATTCATAGAGGTCCAGATAGTGATGGCTTTTATACTGATGATAATATTGCTTTAGGATTTAGAAGACTAAGCATAATTGATTTATCTGGTGGAACTCAACCCATATTTAACGAAGATAAAAGTTTAGTAATAATTTTTAATGGAGAAATTTATAATTTTAAAGATATTAAAGAAGATTTAAAGAAAAAAGGACATAAATTTACAACAAAAACGGATACTGAAGTTATATTACACGGATATGAAGAATATGGTACGGAGATTCTTAATAAATTAAGAGGAATGTTTGCTTTTGCTATATGGAATATAAAAACTCAAGAATTGTTTATTGCGAGAGACTTTTTCGGAATTAAACCATTGTATTATACTATAGTAAACGATGAATTAATATTTGCTTCTGAAATAAAAGCAATATTAGAACACCCCAAAGTTGTTAAAGAGTTAAATGAAGATGCTCTTGCTAATTATTTAACATTTCAATATTCAGTTCCACCAGAGACGTTATTTAAAGGAATCAAAGTTCTTCTACCAGGTTCTTATTTAACATTTAAATCAGGAAATATAAACATAACTAAATATTGGAACCCTTATTTTAAAATAGATAACAACTTAACTTTTGATGAATGTGTGAATAAGATAGATGAAGCCTTTTTAGATTCTGTAAAAGCTCATAAAATAAGTGATGTTGAAGTAGGAAGTTTCTTATCTAGTGGTGTAGATTCATCTGTAGTTGCTGCTTGCTACAAAGGAGATAAAGCTTTTACGGTAGGCTTTGATTACGATGGCTGGAACGAAATTGATGTAGCTCGCGATTTAGCCGAAAAAATCGGAGTTGAGCATTATAGTAAAGTAATCAGTGTAGATGAGTTTTGGGAAGCAATTCCTAAAGTTCAATATCATATGGATTTACCACTAGCTGATCCCGCCTGTATATCTTTGTATTTTGCCAATAAACTTGCAAGTGAACATGTTAAAGTTGTCCTATCAGGAGAAGGAGCAGATGAGTTATTTGGAGGTTATGGAATCTATAGAGAACCCTTAAGCCTAGCTCGTTACATGAAATTACCTAAGTTTATCAGAAAAGCTTTTGGCGGCATTGCCACTATACTTCCAAATATTAAAGGAAAAAGTTTTTTAATAAGAGGTAGTAAAACAGTAGAAGAAAGATTTATTGGTAATGCTAATTATGTAACTCAAAAAGAAGTAAATAAAATCTTAAAAAATAATATTAAAAGAGTAAATCCTATGGAAATAACTAAACCATATTATGATCAAGTAAAGGACTATGATGATATAACAAAAATGCAATTTTTAGATATAAATCTTTGGATGACTGGAGACATTTTATTAAAAGCTGATAAAATGAGTATGGCAAATTCCATTGAATTACGAGTACCTTTTCTAGATAAATATGTTTTTGACGTCGCGAAAAGTATTCCTGCTAAATATAGACTAGATTTGCAAACATTTAAAAAACCATTAAGAGAAGCTGCTAGCAGACACTTACCAAAAGGTAATGCTGATATTCCCAAAAAAGGCTTCCCAACACCAGTTAAGCTATTCTTAAAAGAAGATAAATATTATAAAATTGTTAGAGATGCGTTTCAAAGTAAAGTAGCAGAAAAGTACTTTAATGTTCCATACATCGTGAGTATGTTAGATAAAGAACATTTTTCTACAGATTACGCTAGAAGAAAAGATAATAGTAGAAAAATATGGAACATCTATGCCTTCTTGGTATGGTATGATATGTATTTTAAAGAAGATTAATTTCTTCTTTTTTTGCAAAAAAAAGATAAATAACTTGATTTAAATAATTCATTTGTGGTATAATTAAATTCCAAAAAAATGTGAAAATATACATTTGCTTGACAAAAGTCCTAATTTATGCTATTATATACGTGTAATTGGGAATAAGGGGGAATTTGGATGAAAGGATTTATTTTAGATTACATTAATGAAAATGAATTTAAAAAATTAGAAAGAGCATTAAAAAAATATAATATGCTTGCTTACAAAAAGTTAAACTTTGAATATTATCCAGCTTTAAGAAATGGGAAATTTGTAGGTGAGTTAATCGGTAAAAATGCTAAAGAAAATACTGAAACTTACGAACTTAAATTACCAAGTGATAAAATGTTTCAACAAGTTCATGGTGATGTAACTTTAAAATACATTGTTTATAAAAGTGATGAAGTTATTATGCTAGACACTATTACTCCAACTGATATTTTATTAGAAGGACATATGGCTGAACTTACTACTTATAAAGGTGTTATGATAAGTAAAGCTAATGCTAGCAAAGATATGTTTAAAATAGATTTATTAAATAAATTACAACAATAATAACATTGTTGTTTTTTTAATTTGTTAAATATTTCCATGTCAAAAAATGTATTATTATGATATAATTATTATCATAAGGTGGTAAGTATATGGAATTTATTGAATTACATAACGTTTATAAAGTTTATAAAAATGGTGTTACTGCTTTAGCAGATGTTTCTCTAGATATAAAAAAAGGAGAATTTGTCTTTTTAATAGGACACACTGCTAGTGGTAAATCAACTTTAGCTAAATTATTATATAGAGAAGAAAAAACAACTAAAGGAGAAGTGTTTGTTGGAGGTATAAATGTTTCAAAGCTAAGAAACAGTAAAGTATACAAACTTAGAAGAAAAATTGGTATTGTATTCCAAGATTTTAAACTATTACCTAAATTAACAGCATATGAAAATGTTGCTTATCCTTTAGAATCTTTTGGTTTAAAACAAGATGAAATCAGACCAAAAGTATTAAAAGCTTTAGAAGTAGTTGGTTTAAAAGAGAAAACTAGAAGTTTTCCTCATGAATTATCCGGTGGAGAACAACAAAGAGTTTGTATAGCACGCGCTATTGTTAATGAACCAGTTTTATTAGTATGTGATGAACCAACAGGAAACCTAGATCCTGATACCAGTAAAGAAATTATGAAAGTTATTGAAAAAATTAATAAAGAAAATGGTACTACAGTAGTTATGGCCACTCACGACAGGGATATAGTTAATAGAATGAAAAAAAGAGTAATAAACATTAAAGATGGAGTAATTACTAAGGACATTGAGAAAGGTGGTTACATTGATGAAACTGTTTAGAATTTTTAACAGAGGTATAAGAGATGCATTCAAAAGTGTTTTTCGTAACTTTAGTCTAAGCTTAGCTTCTATTTCATGTATCATTATTACATTATTATTAGTTACAATTAGTATCATAGTTTCTTATAATGTAGATAAAATTACAACAGATATAGAAAATGAATTAACAATAGTGGCCTTTATTAAGAAGGATGCTACAGCTGAAGAAGAAGCTTCAATAGAAAACGAATTAAAAGCAATAGCTAATGTAGATAAAATTACTTTTAATAGTAAAGAAGATATTAAAAATTCTTTAATTGGAGAAAGTGAAACTTTTAGTACCATAATGTCTAACTGGGGAGAAAATGAAAATCCTTTACAATCAACTTATGTTGTAACTGTAAAAGATGTAAAAAATATTACTGAAACAGCAAACTCTATTAAAAATATAGGAAACATAGAATTAGTTAAATATGGAGAATCCATGGTAAATAAATTAGTTAATATTTTTGATGTTATCGAAAAAATATGCATTGGAATTGTTGTTGGACTTATTGTAGTTACTGCATTTTTAATTAGTAATACTATTAAATTAACAATCTTTAGCCGTAAAACTGAAATTGATATTATGAGATTAGTAGGGACTAGTAATGCTGTTATTAAATTACCATTCCTTATAGAAGGATTTGTTCTTGGAATTTTAGGATCAATATTTCCTATTTTAACTACTATATTTGGATACTCATATTTATATGAAACATGCGGTGGAAGAATAATGGATTTAGATTTAATAACATTGGTAAGTCCTATGAATATTGTATTTAAGACTTCTTTAGTATTACTACTTGTTGGTAGTATAGTAGGAACGCTAGGAAGTTACAAAGCAGTTAGAAAGTATTTAACAATATGAAAAAGTATATAATATTAATTTTATTATTTGTTTTATCAATTTTTCCGGTATCTGCAGCAACAAAGGCAAACAGCATAAAAGAATTAAGAGGAGAATTAAGTGCTTTAAAACAAAAGAAAGCCAACAACGAATCTTCTAAGAGACAAACACAAAGTCAAATAAATAGTAGTAAAAATAGCATTTATAATGCCCAAGTAGAAATATCTAATAATCAGACTAAGGTAGAAAATGCCAAAAAAGAAATAGAAAATTTAAATGTTGAGATTGCCTCAACTGAAGAAAGCATTAAAAAATTAGTAAATTCATACCAAATAGCAAGTGGTGAAAATGCTTACTTAGAATATGTTTTTAGTGCTAAAAGCTATGCTGATTTAGTTTATAGATATGCAATTGTAGAACAAATCCTCGATTATAATAAAGAGCAAATAGATTCTTGGAAAAGTAAAATAGATCAAAATAATCAATTGCAAGTAGATTTAGCAAATAGAGAAGTAGAATTAGAAAATCAAATTAGTAATTTATCAGTACAAATAGATAACTTAGGTTCTAAATTAGAAGAATATACTGAAATAACTATGGATATAGATGATGAAATTTCTTCAACTCAAGAACTAATTAATTATTACGTTAATTTAGGATGTAGTGAAGATCAAGATCTTGATTCATGTGTTAGAGTTAAAGGAGATACTAACTTTTCTAAACCATTAGTTAGAGGTACAATAACTAGTCCATTTGGATATAGAACAGATCCTATAAAAGGAACTTATTCATTTCATGGTGCTGTTGATATTGGTGGAAATAGAGAAGGTACAAGCGTTTACGCAACAGCAAATGGAATGGTCGGAAAAATTATAAGAAAAGCCTCTTGTGGAGGTAATTCAGTTTATATTTATCACACAATAAATGGTAAAAAATATACTAGTCAATATACTCACTTATTAAGTATTAATGTCTCTGTTGGAGACCAAGTAACTAGTAATTCCGTCATAGGAACAGTAGGCGGAGGAGCCGGAACTAGAGGTTACGATAGATGTTCTACCGGAGCTCACTTACATTTTGGAATTGCTAATGGTTGGTATGGAGGAAGTGGCCCAGGATCTTACAGTAATTACTCAACATACCTAACAAAATTATTAAATCCAAAAGATATTTTAGGATTACCAAATCAAGGAAAATATTGGAATGCTAGATAATAAAAAAAGAGTTAACATAACTCTTTTTTATATCCCTAATTTTCTTTTTATTTTTTCAGTATTTTTAAAATTAATTTTTGCAATTTCTTCAAGAACCTCTAATCCGTATTTTTTAGCAAGTTCACAACCTAAGTCATCTACATTAAATCCAGCACCCTTTAACATTGTGCAATTATATTTTTCTCCTAATTTTTCCATTTCTAATAGAAAAGTATATCTACTGATTATCGAAGCAACAGCAACACTTAAACATTTATTTTCTGCTTGAGTAGTAAAACAAATATTAGTAACTTGTTCTTTCATATTTTTTATATGTTCAAAATATTTTTTTTCATAAACAAATTGATCCATAACAATCTTGTCATATTTAAAATCATTATGGTTAACTAAATTACATAAAACTTTATTATGTAAAATCGCTTTAACTTTATTCATATTAAAAATCATATTTTTATTATATTCACTAGCAGTTAAAATGTAAGTACAATGAGGTATCTCTTTTATCAATTTTGGAGCAATTTCTTTAATTTTATCATCAGTTATTTTTTTAGAATCTTTTACTCCTAATTCATTTAACCATGTTTTTTTACTAATATCTACAAATGCCGATGTAACCACTATAGGTCCGAAATAATCACCAGTACCAACTTCATCAGATCCAATTGTAGACATTTTCATTAATTTTTCTTTTAATACATCATTGTCTTTTTTGCTTTTTTCTTTTTCTTTTAATTTTAATTCTCTTCTAACATCTCTTTTGTTAAAGTGATGTTCTAAATCAAACCACATATTTGCATCTATATCAGCGCTTTTCCCTTGAAACATAATTTTTCCTGACTCATACAATGTAATTATAGTTTCTCCTTCTTCAGCTTGAAATACAGAATAAGGTGGTTTTGTTGTTCTTTGTAAATCTTTATAATAATCAACCATTTTGTCTTTAATATTAGGACTTACCTTATATACTATTATCATACGTTTCCCTCCTTTAGATATTTTAGCATATTAAACTTTATTTTTAAATATATTTATATTATAATCTTAATAGAGGTGGATCAATGAACATAGTTGATATTGTTATTGTTGTATTTATTATTTTAAGTATGATAGGAGGATTTAGAAGAGGAGTAGTTAATAGTGCTATTACATTAGTAGGAACTATTTTAGTTTTTATATTATCTTTTTATTTAAAAACTCCAGTATCTATTTTTATGTATGAACATTTTCCTTTCTTCTCATTAAAAGGTATTTTTGAAAATATTACAGTTATAAATATTTTAATTTATGAAGGATTAAGTTTTTTACTTACCGCAAGTATTTTAGGAATTCTATTAAAAGTTATTTTAAAAGTAACTGGTTTAATTGATGCAATATTGAGTAAACTAGTACTACTAGGTTTACCAAGTAAAATATTAGGTATATTTGTAGGAGCAATTCAAGGATATTTAATTCTATTCGTAGTTTTATTCGCTATGAGTGCTTTTTCTAAGACCAATATATACTTAGAAGGAAGTAAATATAGTGAAAAAATAATGAATAATACCCCAGTATTAAGTGGTTTAGTAAAAGATACTTTAAATTCAGTAAATGAAGTGTATGAAATATGCTTAAATAATGAAAATAAAGAAACTGCTAATTTAGAAAGTTTAGATGTTTTAATGAAATATGACATTCTAAGCTATAAATCAGCAAATAAATTGTTAGAAAGTGGTAAATTAAAATTAAATAATGCCGATAGCGTTATTGAAAAATATAGGAGTGATAATTAATGGTAAAACATTTAGAAGATAATAATTTAGATGAATTAATCAAAAAAGGTACTGTTTTAGTAGACTTTTATGCCGAATGGTGTGGTCCTTGTAAAATGTTAGGACCAGTACTTGAACAGTTAGACTGTGAAGTTATTAAAGTAGACGTTGATAAGCACAATGAACTTGCTATCAAAAATGGAGTAATGTCTGTACCAACTGTTTTTATTTATGAGAATGGTACTTTAGTTAATAAATTTATTGGTTTTAAAACTTTAGAAGAAATCCAAGAAATCTTAAAAAAATAAGTTAAAATAATCTTAGATAATAATGATAATTTATTAATTTTAAAAAATATGAAATAATACTTGCGTATTATTAAAATTTATTATATAATTATTTTGTTATCTGAAATTGTCCATGTAGCTCAGCTGGATAGAGCATACGCCTTCTAAGCGTACGGTCGCAGGTTCGAATCCTGCCATGGACGCCATCTTAGATATTTAAAGATACGTTGGTATCTTTTTTTATTTTATACATAAAAATTATTATGTATAACTTAGAACAATATATATTTGATCATTTTAAAAATAAATTAATAAATAGTAAAGATATACTTAATATCTTAATCTTATTAATAAATAATTACTCACTAGAAAATTATATTAGTAAAATCATTCTTTCTTCTAATCCTTATATTTTAGCAAGATACTATAGTTCGAAAAAAATTATAATCATAAATTACGATAAACTTTTAGAAAATACTATTAATTATTTAAAAGAACAGGGACATAATGATATTTTATTAATCAATCTATACATTATAAAAATATTATGGCATGAAATAATTCATGCATTACAAAAACAAATTATAGAAAATAACACCAATGAAATAAGTAAGATTTTCACTCTTTCAGAGAATCTAGAAAATTCTTTAAAACAACAAGATATAAATTTCTATTTAAATCACAAATATTTTTATAATCCCTTAGAAAGACAAGCAAATATTAATTCAGTTAAAAATATCTTAAATCTTACTATTTTAAGTAAGGAAAATCTTAATTATTTTACTTTAGAATATTTATTTTATTGTTTAAATGGCTATGACTTTGGTTATCCTATCTTAAAGTTCTTTAATAATACCGTATACGACAAAAAAATAAAAAGTTTAATACAAAAATCTTTCAATTATGATTTACAAATTGAATTAGGTCTAAAATTAGAATATGAAGAATATAATGAATTAGAATTACAAAAAATAAAATTATTAAGGAGTTATAATGACCGGAGAAATTGATATAGAAAACTCACACACTAAAAAAGTAATTACCCTAGAAGTACCAATTACAGAATATATTGTTGATGATAAATGCATTTTTGATATTTCTAATTTAGATAATAAGGAATTAAATTTATTAAAAGATGCTATCAATGATAATCTATCTTATACTGATATTGAAATATTTTATGTTAGTACTATGGGTAACTTACCACATTTTGGACCAGATTTTGAATACACTATAAAAAATAATAAATTAGAATGTTTATATAAAAAAAGGAGATAAAATATGGGAAAAGATTTTTGGAGTGGAAGTATAGAAAGTGCTTATGAAAACAAAAATGAAAGTTTGAGCGATCCTGGCTACGATGGAAATAAAACGTATGAAAGCGGCACCTATGGACAAAAAGACTACACTGTTAGAGAAAGATCTGATGGTAATTATGATGTCTATATAAAATCAGACTCCGAAAGCGGACATAGCCACGATCTAATAGATAGTGATGGTAATATCATTGAAAATTATCATGATTACATCTTTCCTAAAATACAAGATGAATTAATAAAAGAAAAACATCTTCTTACGAAAAAAATATATTAAAAGACTTTTGTCTTTTTTTTTATTATGTTATTATCTAATTGAGTGATGTTTTATGCGTAATTATGATTTTCACAATTTATTAGATTATTATGAATTCCAATGTATGATTGGTGAAATTCTTAGGATCAGAGACAATCTTCCATATAATATAGGAGCTAAAGGTAAGGATAATGGTAAAGATATCTTTTATGACAAAGAACACATTATATGTCAAGTAAAAAACTATAAAGATAATTTTACTTCGTTAAAAAGTGAATTAAAAAAAGAAATAATAAAAGTAAAAAATAATAATCCTAAAAGATTTATTTTAGCATGTTCTAACTATCTAACTGATGCTAATAAAAAAGAATTAGTAGACATGTTCCATCCATACTTAAATAAAAACGATATCATAGATGCATATTATTTAAATGAATTACTAAGTAAAAATGAATACTCCAAAATAGAAGTTTCTTACTTAAAACTCCTAGTGCCTAATAGCTTTGTCTTAAGTTCTTATCTTGATAAAATAATTAATAGTAATATATATACAGAAACTGACATACTTATAAATAAAATTAAAGAAGAAAGAAATGTACATGTGCTTTTAAATATATTTTATAAAGCATCTAAATTGTTAGAAAATAAAAAAACTATAATAATAACAGGCGTTGCAGGAGCAGGTAAAAGTTTTTTAGCCCATAATCTAATCACTAGTATTTTAAATAGTGATACTTCTACTGAAATATATGCTGTAAATAATATTACTGATCTATATAAAGTATTTAAAGATGATAAAAAACAAGTTTATTTTTTTGATGATTTTTGGGGAGATGTTGAATACAACTTTCAAATAAGTCATGAGGATAAAAAAAGATTAGTTGATTTTATAAATAATTTAAATAACTATAATAATAAATATCTAGTTTTAACTAGTAGAGAATATATTTTTAAAGAAGGACTTGAAAATACTTTTAATAACACATTAAAAGACAAAGTCTTTAATTTAAAAAATACTGATTTAAAAGAAACTGAAAAATATGAAATTTTAAAAAAACATTTATTTAACAGTGTAAATGATTATGATCAAGCAGCCTCTATCTTAGAAGATTGGAAATATATTATAAATTCAGACAATTATACTCCAAGACTAATTGAAACTTATTTTAATATAGGAAACTATGACTTAGAATTAATAGATTATTTAAATCATCCTTTTACTTATTGGAATGAATTATTAAAAAATATGGATGATTCTGTTAAATATCTTTTATTGTTATTAGCATTTTCTAAAGATAATATAAGTTTAAAAGAATTAAAAATTGAATTTCTTAAATTTTTAAAAATAAATAACTTAGAAAATTTATACACAGAAAACTTCTGGAATGATAAAATTAATACATTAGAAAATAATTTTATTACAACTAATTTAGTAGACGATTTAATTATCATAAATTTAAAAAATCCTAGTTATAAAGACTTTTTATTTGACTATTTTAAAAATAATTATTTATTCTATGTTTTTAAATTTTTAAACTATTATAAAGATACAGAACACTTAACACAATTATTAGACTTATATTATAAATCCAATTGTGAATATAAAGAATTATTAATAACCTTAGAAAATAAAATATTAGATGACTTAATCAAACAAAAGGATAAAATTAATTTAATGATAAATATTTTAAGAATAGAAGGACTTAGTAAAAACAGTGAAATTATTAAATTTATTTATTGTTATTATCGAACCATATTATATGATTTAGAAGATCTAATATATTTTTCTAATCAAGATAATGAAATATTTTTACTTATAAATTATCTAAATGACTATGTTTCTTTAAAAGATGATGCTTTTTATCTTATTGACACCTTTATCTCATGCTGGGCAGACTTTTATTTCAATACTGTATCAAAGTGGGTTAATTTTAAAAATATTTTTAGAGAAGAATTTGCCAAATACATCAAGGAATATCGAAATTATGTAAAAGAAATATTTATTAGTAGTATTATTTCTGAAGCTTATTATTATCAAGAAGAAAATGATTTAATGTCTATTGATACTCTAAGTTTAGAAGCCAATGAATGTTTTCTCAAAATGAACATTAAATATCCAGTTAGTTTAGAAAGAAAACTAGATGAAATATATGATATGACATGTAGTAAAGATGATTATTCCTTTGAACAAACAGATATTAATCAATATGAAGACATAAAAAAAGACGTTTATAATATTTTAGGATACGATTATGAAATAGGTTATGAAGGCCTAACAAAAGAATTAAAAAATTTAAAAATAAATGAAAAAATTATTAATGACATAACTAACATAGATGATCCTTATTTCCAACGATTTTCTCATTATAAAAGTTCTTTAAAAATCCTAACAAATTATTTAAAAGATAAAAATGATTTTAAATTTACTAATATTAAAGACTTTCTTAATAACATAGTAAAATATTTATATGTAAAAAATAACTTTACAGAAACTGATACTAATTACTTATATATAATTGGCGTTTTATATATAAAATCTGGAAACAAATATTTTACTCAAGAAGATATTCTAAAAGAAATAAATATTTATGAAGAAACTTCTGATTTAGATAAAATTCTTTCAAGTGAATTCTTTGAAAAAAGAGGAAAGTGGTATAAATTTAGTCATTTCTTATTACTATTTCATATCATTATAAATTTTTATAATATATATTTTGAAAATCTTGAATTTTCTTTATTTTTTAAAACTTTAAATCTAAAAAATAAATATGATGAAACTTCTTTTAACTATTCAATAAGTGATAAAGAATACTATCAACTTGTTAAATTATATAATAAAAATCTTTGGAATAAAATTATTAATGAAATAACAACAGATTTAAAAGAAAAACTTAAAGGACAAGATGTAGCAAAAGAAATGATTAGATATTTTGATTTTACTTGTTATAAAACTTATGAAGACTTATTTATAGAAGGCAATATTATACTTGATCTTTTTCTAGTAGAATATGATATCTCTATTTTTAAAGTTTTTTATGGAATAAGTGATGATTATTTTAAAAACTATTTAAAAAAAGAAGATAATTTTAATTTCAATACTTATTTAGATGATAAAAAGTTTTATAAACTATTAACAAATATTGGTTTAGATAAAAAATGTTTGGAAATTTATGAGTTAATTAAATAGACTAGTTTAAAAACTATTTATTTGTTATAATACTCATGAAAAGAGGGATAGTATGCGTAAAACTGTATGTTTAATAGGTAGACCTAATACTGGTAAGTCAACTCTATTTAATAGATTAATTAATGAAAAAAAGTCTATTATTGCTGATGAAGCAGGTGTTACTAGAGATAGAGTCTATGGAATAGTTAATTATAAAGATAAAAGTTTTCATTTAATAGATACCGGAGGTATTGATATTAGTGACGAAGGCTTTAATGATTTTATAAAAGTTCAAGCAGAAATGGCTATTAATGAAAGTGACGTTATCGTATTTTTAGTTGATGGAAAAGAAGACTTAACTGTTAACGATCGTAAAATTAGAGACATGCTTTTAAGAAGCGATAAAAAAGTTATACTAGCTATAAATAAAATAGATGATAAAAAACACGAAGATAATATTTACAACTATTATGAATTAGGATTTTCTAACATAGTTATGATAAGTGGAGAACATAAGAAAAATATTGATACTCTATTAGATATGATTACTGAGGATTTTAATCCATATACTACAGAAGAAAAAGATTCAATATTAAAATTTTCTATAATAGGTAGACCAAACGTAGGTAAGAGTAGTTTGGTAAATGCCTTACTAGATGAAGATCGTGCCATTGTTAGTAATGTAGCTGGAACAACTAGAGATTCTTTAGATACTAAGTTTACTTATAATGGAGAAGACTATGTTGTTATAGATACAGCAGGTCTAAGAAAAAAAGGAAAAGTATATGAAGCAATTGAAAAATTTAGTTATATAAGAAGTATAAAAGCCATTGATAGAAGTGACGTGTGTGTTCTTTTAATTAATGCTGAAGAAGGAATTATCGAACATGATAAACACATTGCTTCTTATGCAATAGATGCCGGAAAAGCCATCGTAATTGTGGTAAATAAATGGGATACTATTTCAAATAAAGATGAATCTATGAAAAAATGGATACGTGATATTAGAAATAACTTCCAATTTATACCTTATGCAGAAATTATTTTCTTGTCTGCAAAAACTAAAGCAAGAATTCATACTCTTATGCCAAGTGTCAAAAAAGCTTATGAATCTGCCACTAAAGAAATTAAAACTAGTGCATTAAATGACTGCATTAGAGATGCCTATATGTTACATGAACCTCCTAGTTATAAAGGAAAAAGATTAAAAATATATTTTGTAAATCAAAGTGGAACTAAACCACCTAAATTTACTTTTAATGTTAATAACAAAGGGCTAGTTCATTTCAGTTATCAAAGATATTTAGAAAATAAAATAAGAGAATCTTTTGATTTAACAGGAACTCCAATTATAATTCAATTTAAAAATAAAAACGGTGAATAATGTACTATTCAATAGATGGAAAAAACATAGAAGTTGTAATTGTTAGAAAAAAAATTAAAAACATATATATCAGAGTTAAAGATAATAAAATATTTGTCAGTGCAAACTCCTTAGTATCTTTAAAATATATTGAATCACTACTAAAAAAAGAAGAAAACAGTATTAGAAAAATGTTTGAAAAAGACCAAAATAAAGAAGAAAATGAAATTTACTATCTTGGAGATAAATTAGAATTTGTTAATGACCCCAACATAAAAATAACAAATAATATTGCTTATGGTCCAAGTATTGATGCTATTAATTTATATTTAGAAAAAAATAGTTTAAATTTTTTTCTTACTAGATTAGAAAGATTAAAAATACTATTTGATGATTTACCAGATTTTAAATTAAGAATAAGAACAATGAAAACAAGATGGGGAGTTTGTAATAAAAGTAGTATGACAGTTACACTTAATACACTTTTAATTCATAAAGATGTGACTTTAATAGACTATGTTATTATTCATGAGTTATGCCATTTTAAATTTATGAATCATAGTAAAGATTTTTGGAATGAAGTAGAAAAATATTATCCCTATTATAAATTAGCCAGAAAAAGATTAAGATAGAGAGGATGACTTGTGTGAATACAAGTAAAAAACATAACAAAGCATTTAGAAACTTGATGGATAGAAGAACTTCAAACATTAAAAGTACTGAAATTTCATCACCAACTACTAATGAGTATAAAAAAAGAAGAGAAGAAAGAGAAAAGAAACTTGTATTAAAATATGATTATAATATTTCAAATGCAATGGATATAAATGGTTATGATTGAATCTATAAATAATGAAAAAATAAAACAATACGCTAAATTATTGCAAAAAAAATATAGAGATGAATTTAATTTATACTTAGTTAGTACTCCTCACTTAGTTAATGAAGCTTTAAAATGTAATTTAGTTGTAGAAATCTTCCTGCTAGAGAACGAACCCAATACTTATGGTGAAGTTACTTTTGTTACTAAAAACGTTATGAAAAAACTAACAAACCTTACAAGTATACCCAAAGTAGTAGCGGTAGTAAAAAAACAAGAATATAGAGAAATTACTGGAAATATTTTACTTCTTGATTCTATTCAAGACCCCGGGAATTTAGGAACTATCATAAGAAGCGCTGTAGCCTTTGATATAAATACTATAATTTTAGGAAGCGGAACAGTTGATCTATATAATGAAAAAGTTTTACGTGCAGCAGAAGGGCTTCATTTTAGAATTAATTTTCGTAGTGAAAATTTAAATTCTGTTATTCCTAATTTAAAAAAAGAAGGCTATAAAGTAATAGGAACTAAACTTACAGATGGAATAGAATTAAAAGAATATAACTGTCCTAAAAAATTCGCTTTAGTAATGGGAAATGAAGGAGCTGGAGTAGATAAAAATATATTAGATTTATGTGATGAGTTTGTATATATAAATATGAATAGTGCCTGCGAAAGTTTAAACGTAGGAGTAGCCACTAGTATAATTTTATATAGTTTTAAAAATGCTAATAAAAGTTAGTATTTTTTTTGTTTAATTAAGCTATTTTATTGAATTCAACTGTCATAAATGATAAAATGGTAATGTCTAGAGGTGAATTTATGTTAGATAAAACAAGTTTATATAATTTAAATGATATTCAGGAAGCTTTAATGAATAAGACCATTGTAGAAGTTTATGAAGCTTTAAAAGAAAGAGGTTATAATCCAATTAGTCAATTAGTTGGTTATTTAATTAGTGGAGATCCTGGATATATTACAAGTTATAAAGGGGCTAGAAGCAAAATTTGTGAATATGATAGGGCAAAACTCCTAGAGATTATTTTAAGCGAGTTTATTGAAAAAAATATATGAAATGTTTAGGATTAGATCTAGGAACTAAAACTTTAGGATTAGCAATTAGTGATAAATTAGGATTAATTGCGAATCCCTATAAAGTTTTAAAATATAACGACATAAATTTATTAATAGAAGATGTAAAAAAAGTAATCGATAACGAAAAAATAGAAGCCTTAGTTTTAGGCTTACCAAAAAACATGAATGGTAGTTTAGGATTTGCTGCAAAAAGAAGTTTAGATTTTAAAGAACTATTAGAAAAAGAAGTAGACCTTCCAATATATTTAGTTGATGAAAGATTATCTACTGTTGAAGCTGAAAATATGTTAATAGGAGCAGATGTCTCTCGAAAAAAAAGAAAAGAAGTAATTGATGGGCTTGCAGCAAGCGTTATTTTAGATACATTTTTAAAAATGAAAGGATAATAATTATGGATGAACAAAAAGGGAAATTTAGTATCATTAATGATAGAGGAGAAAGTTTAGAATGTGAAGTGCTGTTTACGTTCGATAGTGATGAAACAAATAAAAGTTATATAGTCTACACAGATAACACCTTCGATGATGAAGGAAATCAAAAAGTGTACGCTAGTTATTATGATCCAACTGGAGAAAGCTCTGAATTAATTCCTATTGAGGAAGAAAAAGAATGGCAAGTAATAGAGAACATATTAGCGTCTCTTCATGATAAGTTGGGTGAAGAAAATGAGTAAAAAGGGTAAAAAAGTTGCGCTAGTAATATTTTTAATAATAATGTTTACAATTATTGCATTTTTTGGTCTAACAGCTTACAACTTAAGCCCACTAGACCCTAGCGATGAAACAAATATAGTTTTAGAAATAAAAGAAGGTACTGGGAAAGCTGAAATTGCTAATCAATTGAAAAAAGCTAAATTAATTAAAAGCTCCTTTTTCTTAAAAGTTTATTTAAGTTTCAGCTCTCCAACTCTATATGCAGGTACTTATAAATTAAGTCCTAGTATGTCTGCTTTAGAAATTTTAGATAAACTAAAAATGCAAGACAATTTAGAAAATGAAATAGTTACTGTAACCTTCATTGAGGGAAAAAGACTATCAACTTATGTTAAACAAATTAGTGAAAATTTTAATTATTCTGAAGAAGAAATATATAATAAAATAAATGATCCAGAATTCTTAAATACCTTAATAAATAAGTATTGGTTTATTACAAAAGACATTTTGGCAGATGGAATATATTATCCATTAGAAGGATACATTTACCCTGATACTTATGATTTTAAAAAGACAAGCACTGTTGAAGAAATAGTAATGAAAACTTTAGACAATATGGATAAGAAATTGTCTCAATATAAAGAAGAAATTAACTTATCAAGCTATTCAATCCACCAGTTGCTTACACTTGCCTCAATAGTAGAACTAGAAGGGGCAAATAGTCTGGATCGTGCAGGTATAGCTGGAGTATTTTATAATAGGCTTAAAGACAATTTAACTCTTGGTAGTGATGTAACAACATACTATGCAGTAAAAAAAGATTTTTCTACCGATCTAACATGGGTTGATTTAAATAGTTGTAATGGTTATAATACTAGAGGCACTTGTGTAAAAGGATTACCAATTGGCCCAATTGATTCAGCTTCATTAGAATCAATTGTAGCAGTTTTAGAACCAAAAACTCATGATTATTACTTTTTTGTCTCAGATACAAATAAACAAACATATTTTAGCAAGACTGCTACTGAGCATGCTGAAATAGTAAATAAATTAAAAAGTGAAGGAATATGGTTTGAATATTAGAAAGTAGTTGTTAAAATGAAAGAATTAATTTTAGAAATGGAACGATATGCAGGGGCTAATAATGTTCCCATAATTGAATTTGAATCAATCAAATTTATTATGAAGTATATAAAATTAAATAAAGTAAAAAGTATTTTAGAAATAGGTACAGCCATAGGTTATAGTGCAATTCTAATGGCGAATGCTAATGATATTTGTGAAATAACTACAATTGAAAAAGATGATAAACGTTATAGAGAAGCAGTTAAAAACATTAACAAAAGTGGTTTTGATAAACGTATTGAAGTAGTTTATAATGATGCCTTAGATGTTAACCTAGCTGGTCATAAATATGATTTAATATTTATAGACGCTGCCAAAGGACAATACATCAAATATTTTGAAAAATTCTGTAATTATTTAAACCCAGGAGGAGTAATTATTACAGACAATTTACATTTCCATGGACTTGTAAACAATAAAGGATCTATTAAAAGTAAAAACGTCAGAGGAATAGTAACCAAGATAGAAAATTATATAGAATTTTTAAAAAATAATAAAGACTATGTTACTAAATTTTATGATATTGGAGATGGCTTATCAGTAAGCTTTAAAAAAAATGAAAACAGACAAAATAATAATTAATATAAATAATTTAAATGAAATAGATGAGTATAAGAAAATTGGTATAACTAATTTTCTTTTTGCTATAGAAAAATTTAGTATTGGATATAATACTTTTTCTTTAGATGAACTAAAATCCTTAGATGTAAATGTATTTCTTTTAATAAATAGAATGATGGATAATAAAACAGTTGACTCATTCAAAGAAATAGTTCCTAAACTAAACTTTGTTAAAGGAATATTCTTTGAAGACCTTGCAGTTTATAATATTTTAGCAGATTCTAATATTCCTTTAATATGGAACCAAGTTCAAATGGGAACCAATTTATTAAGCATTAATTATTGGCTAAACAAATGTGATAGTGCTGTTTTAAGTAATTCTATCACTGAATCAGAAATTATTAACATAATCAATAATGTTACAAAACCAGTTGTTTTTAATGTATTAGGTAAAAACATGGCCATGTACTCAAGAAGAACACTATTAACTAATTTTAATAAATATAAAAATTTAAAAAACAACAATAAAGCCTTTTTAAAAGAGAACATAGATGGTAATACTTTTTTAGCAAAAGAAAATGAATATGGAACAATACTATTTGATTTTCTATACTTTAATTACTATTCTATTTTAAAAAAATTAAATGATAATAACATTAAATACTATTATATAAATAATTTAGATACAGATCCTAAAGAAATAATTGATTTTATCAAAACTGGTTTAATGCCTAACTCTTATTTAGGTTTCTTAAATAAAAAAACTATATTTAAAGTAGGTGATAAAAGTGATAGAACTTCTTAGCCCAGCAGGTGATTTTGAAAGGATGCAATATGCTTTTAGATATGGAGCCGATGCAGTTTATATTGGAGGAGCTAACTTTAGTTTACGAGCCAACGCTAAAAATTTTAATTTAGAAGAAATAAAAGAAGCGGTAAAGTACGCTCATAATTTAAATAAAAAAGTTTACGTAACCGTTAATATAGTCTTTCATGACGAAGATATTACCGGATTAGAAGATTACTTAAAATATTTAGATAATGTTAATGTAGATGGCATAATTGCTAGTGATATTCTAGTAATGAATTTAGTTAATAAACTTAATTTAAAATTAGAACTTCACGTTTCCACTCAAGCCAGTATAATGAATTATGAAGCCGCTTTATTTTATAAAAATATTGGGGCTAAAAGATTAGTTCTTGCAAGAGAATGTAGCAAAAAAGATATCGAAAAAATCAAAAAAGAATCCAACTTAGATTTAGAATGTTTTATCCATGGAGCAATGTGTACAAGCATCAGTGGACGTTGCATTCTTTCCAATTACTGTACATTAAGAGATTCTAATCGTGGAGGTTGTGCTCAAATATGCCGTTGGACTTTTGATTACTTAGATTTAAATAATAATAAAATATGTGATGATGTTTTTTCCATGACTCCTAAAGATTTAAATATGGTTCCTTTTATAAAAGAAATGATTAATATTGGTGTTAATTCTTTTAAAATAGAAGGAAGAATGCGAAGCATTTATTATATCTCTACCGTTATTTTAATTTACAGAAGATTAATAGATAAAATTGTAAATAATACTTTAACAGATGCATATACTAGTTATTGCTTAAATGTTTTAAATAGATGTGCTAATAGAGAAAGTACGCCTCAATTCTTTGATGGCCTACCAACCGAAAAAGAGCAATATTTTCTTGGAAGAGATGAAATAAGTAATCAAGACTTTTTAGGAATCGTCTTAGACTATGAAGATAATATAGTAACTCTTGAACAAAGAAACTATTTTAAAAAAGGCGACATTGTCCAATTTTTTGGACCCAATATGGAAACTTTTAACTACACAATTCCTGATATTTATGATGAATCTAATAATTTAATTGAAGTAGCAAATCATCCAAGAATGATAGTAAAATTTACTTGTCCAAATAAACTAAACAAGTATGATTTAATGAGAATTAAAGTATTTGACATTTAAGTAGTTTTGTAGTATTATCATGTAAGTTGCAAAACAAGAAAGGGTTGTTTATTATGTCAAATAAAAAAGAAGTCTTATTAACAGCGGAAGGTTATTTAGAACTAGAAACTGAATTAAATAAATTAAAAAATGAAACTAGAAATGAAATCATTGAAGCTATTAAAGAAGCTCGTGCATTAGGAGATTTATCTGAAAATGCCGACTACGATGCTGCTAGAGATCAACAAGCCAAAGTAGAAGCAAGAATCAAAGAATTAGAATATATGTTAGAAAATGCTAAAATAATTGAAAAAAAAGGAAACAACGAAGTTACGGTTGGTACAACTGTTACAATAAATTATGTTGAAGATGATGAAGATGAGGTTTATCAAATAGTTGGTTCTTTAGAAGCTGATCCATTTGAAAATAAAATATCAAATGAATCTCCAATTGGGAAAGCTATTATGAATAAAAAAGTAGGAGATATTATAAGTGTTGAAAGTCCTACTGGAAGTTATGATATTAAAATCGTTAACATTGCTTAACGATTTTTTTAATGATAAAATGAAAAAGGTGATTATATGTATGCGTTAGTTTTAATTGAATATAAAGTTAAATCATTAGATAAAATGTTTACTTACAAAATACCAGATGCTATGAAAGTAAAAAAAGGATGCCGAGTTAAAGTTCCTTTTGGTAAACAACAACTAATTGGTATTGTAATGGATATAGTAGACAGTTGTGACATTGAAACTAAAGATATTATCGAAATAGTTAATGATGATTTAATTCTTAATGACGAACTATTAAAACTTGGATATTTTATTAAAGATAACGTAATATGTAGTCTAATGACAGCCTATCAAGCAATGCTACCAACTAGTTTAAAAATAACTGAATCTAAAAGTAATTATCAATTATATGATGAATACCTAGAATTAAATAAAGAAAAAGTAGAAATAAAAAAATATATTGAAAATAATAAAAGAGCTAAAGTTCAAAATGAAATATTAACCACACTTATAGAAAATAAAAGATGTTTAAAAAATAAATTTAATTTATCTAGTATAAAAAAATTACAAGAACTTAACTTAATACATATAATTAAAGAACCTAAGTATAGACTTAATATTACAGATGAAAATTATATTAAAAGAAATTTAACTAAAGAACAAAGTTTAGTAGTAGAAAAAGTCTCTTTAAATGAATATAATACTTATTTACTACATGGTGTAACTGGAAGTGGAAAAACCGAAGTCTATATGTCTTTAATAGATAAAGTAATTAAAAATAAAAAAACAGCTTTAGTATGTGTACCAGAAATTAGTCTAACTACTCAAATAGTAAATAGATTTTATTCTAGATTTGGTAAAAATGTAGCAATATTACATTCATCATTAAGCCAAGGAGAAAAATTTGATGAATATAAAAAGATTCTAAATGGAGAAGTATCCATTGTAGTAGGAACCAGAAGTGCCATATTTGCCCCTTTAAAAAATATAGGAGTTATTATAATAGATGAAGAACACTCTAGTACCTATAAACAAGAAAATAATCCTAGATATAATGCTATAGACTGTGCCAAATTTAGAGGAGAGTATAATAACTGCCCAGTAATATTAGGAAGTGCAACACCTAGTTTAGAAAGTTATGCCAGAGCCTTAAAAGGAGTTTATAAATTACTAGTATTAGATAAAAGAGTAGGAAATAGTAAATTACCAATTGTTAGTATTATTAACATGATGGATGAAGTAAAAAAACATAATATGATATTAAGTGATGAATTAAAAAATAAAATAAGAGATAGACTAAATAAAAAAGAACAAGTTATGCTACTTTTAAATAGAAGAGGTTTTTCTACTTACATAAACTGCCAAAACTGTGGATACGTCTATAAATGCCCCCACTGTGAAATATCCTTAACTTATCACAAAACATCCAATCAATTAAGATGTCATTATTGTGGATACACTGTATTTAAAAGTAATACGTGTCCAAATTGTAAGGAGAATGCTATTAGAGATTTTGGCCTTGGTACAGAAAAGTTAGAAGAAGAAATAAAAAAAGAATTTAAAGAAGCTAAAATAGTTAGAATGGATAAAGATACTACATCTAGAAAAGGTAGCCATGAAAAAATTATTAAAAGTATTGAATCTCGAGAATACGATATAGTTATTGGAACTCAAATGATCAGTAAAGGTTTAGATTTTCCTTATGTAACACTAGTTGGTGTTATTAATGCAGATGAATCTTTAAATATCCCTGACTTTAGAAGTGGCGAAAGAACTTTTAGTTTACTTAACCAAGTTAGTGGAAGAGCAGGTAGAAGTGATCTATTAGGAGAAGTAATTATTCAAACATATAATCCTGATAATATAACATTAAATTTAGTTAAAAATAATGACTATAAAGGATTATTTAACTATGAAATGAATCTAAGAAAAAGATTAAATTATCCTCCATATTATTATCTGCTTTCTATAAAAATTTGTAGTAATGATTATGATTTATGTAGTAAAAACGCTACAAAAGTATTTAATTATTTAAATAAAAATTTAAGTAAAGATTATTTAATTTTAGGACCAACTACTGCCAGTATGTTTAAAATAAAAAATATTTATAGATTACAAATTATAATTAAATATAAAAAATCAGAAGAATTATTTAATCAAATCAAACTTTTAGATGATCTCTATGTTAATGAATCCAAAGTTTTTTTAGAAATAGACAATAATCCTCTAAAAATTTAGCCTCTTGACAGGGGGGGGGGGGCTAAATGTATAATAGTAAGTAGTATAGGGTTCTCTGTCATCTTATAAAATTAGACAAAATATTCTATATTAATGTAGTAGTATAACATTAGGATGTGAAGTATGAAAAATAAACATATAATAATATCAGGAATAGCTTTATTTTTAATAACAATATTGTTATTAGGATTAACATACGCTTATTATAAAACAAAAGTAATTGGCAATACTAATGAAAAAACTATAAGTTCAGTAGGTAAAAAATTAGAAATAACCTATGCCGATGGAAACGGAGTAATAGAAGCAGCAGAGATAGAACCAGGATATACTGCAACTAAAACATTTAGTGTAAAGAATACTGGAGATGATACTGCAACATATAGTATTAAACTAGATAATATAACAAATACATTTACCAGAACAGAAGATTGGACATATATTTTAAAAGAAGGAAATACGGAAATAAATAAGGGAACAATACCAACCTATGAAACAACCTTATTAGATAGTGTAGAAATAGAAAGTGGAGTAACTAAAAGTTATAGTTTAACAGTTACATATGCAAACCTAACAGATGTAGATCAAAGTATAGATATGGGTTCCACATTAAGTATACGAGTAAATATAGGAGATGAAGTAAAAAACAGCGTAACATTCATAGGAAATGGAAACTCTATAGAAAACTATAGAATATATGGAAATAGTATCCAAAGGGGAATACCAACACCAGATAATCCAGTTGAGATAGAAAGTGTAGGAGATAAAACTAAAAACTTATATCCAAACTATACTAGTACGCAAACTAGGGAACAAGTTGGAATAACTCAAACCTCTACTAATGGTAAGAATACAATAATTTTAAATGGTACTTCAACATCAACAGGTGGTAGAAATTTATTAAATGCTTTTAATGAAGGATTTTTAATTGAAGCAGGTAAAACCTACACATTATCATGTCACATTTTAAGTGGAACAACAGAATCAGATACTTTTGCAGTATTGTTAGCAGATAAACAAACATCAGAATTTAAAGGAACAAGTTGTAGACTAGATAAAACCATAACATTTACAGCAACTGAGACATATCAAGCTCTTTTAGGAATAAATATACTTAAAGAAAATGTAACATTTGATAATGTAGAAGTTGGAATGATGATAGAAGAAGGCACTACAGCTTCAGAATATGAACCTTATGGTTATAAAATACCAGTAACTGTTAGTGGTAAAAATTTAATAAGCCCTAATTATACTTCAGCAGGCAATATAACAAGGAGTGGTGTTACAATTAAACTAAATGATGGACTTATATCATTTACTGGTACTACAACGGAAGATACATATTTTATACTAAAAAAACAAGATAATTATACTCTCCCTAAGGGAATATACACGTTAACTGGCGGTACACCAGATGCTTGGTTATACATTGAAGCATACAATGGCGACAAAAGACTATGGCAAAAATATGATAAAGGTAATGGTGTAACTATAAACTTAAATAGGGAACATTATACTGGAATAAGAATATTTTCTCTTATTAAAAGCGGGAAGACAGTAGATAATTTAATTATAAAACCTCAAATAGAAGAAGGTAATGTAGCAACAGAGTACAAGCCATACATCGAACCAGTTACAACTAATATTTATTTAGATGAACCTTTAAGAAAAGTAGGAGATTATGCTGATTATATAGATTTTAAAGAACAAAAAATAGTTAGAACAACAGAAATTGACAAGATAAATGATTTAAAAGGAGATTATTACGGAATATCCTCAGAATATCCTTATGGTTTTTTTGCTCTACGCACTCGTTATGATAGAAAAAAAGGAGTAGAATTACTATCAAATATTTATCAAGCAAAATCTTCTTTCAAAATTAACAAATGTGCTTTTGGAAATGCCAAAGAAAAAAATATATACATAGTTGATGATAATTATACTAATTTAGATAATTTAAAAAATGATTTAAAAGATAATAAGATATATTATGCACTAGAAACTCCTAAAGAAAATAATATAACATTACCAAATATTCAAACTTTAGAAGGTACAAATACTTTTAGAATAAATACTAACATTAATCCAAGTAATATAGAAATTAAATAATCAGCTAATCGCTGATTTTTTTTGTATAAATTTATTATATATAATTAAACTAATAATATGATAAATGATATTGATATTATAGAGCCTGTGGAATCTCCTATATTTAATAGTAATGATTATATATATGAAATGAAATATAAAGGAATACGAGTATTAATTATAATAAATAATAATATTAAGATAATTGATAATAAGAAAAATGATATAACTTATAAATTTCCTGAGTTATTAGACTTAAAAGATAACATTAAATCAAATTGTATCTTAGATGGAGTAATAGTTTTAAAAAATAATAAGAAATTTAATAAATATTATCCTCAAACTAGATATAACTTAACTAATAAATCTATTATTATCAATTATAGTTTAAAAAGACCAGTTAATTTAATTATAACTGATATTTTATATTTCAATGATAAATCCTTATTAACGACTCCACTAATTGTTAGAAAAAAAATCATAAACAAAAACTTTAAATCAAATAATAAATTATTTATATCAAAATATTTATATAATAGCCCAGATAAATTAATTAATAATATTTATAAATATAACTTAAATAGTGTTATAGCAAAATATAAATATAGCTTATATGAACAAAATACTTGGAATTATTTTAAAATCTACTTAATAGATGAATTTTACATATGTGGTTTAACTTTTTATGAAAATGATATAAAAGAATTAATAATATGTGATTCTAATCAAAAATATAAAGGAAAAGTTAAATTAACTGGATATAATATAAAAAAATACTTATTACATATAACTAAACCATATCGTACTAGTAAAAGCATAATAAGTAACTTAGAAAATACACTATTTATAAAACCTGTAATTAAATGTTTAGTAGAATACCTTACTGTTGATAAAAATGATATTATTATTGATGCTTTTTTAAAAAAAATAATAAAATAATATTGTTAAATATAAAAATAATGATATAATAATCCTCAATTAAAGAGGTGATTTTCTATGCAATTATCAAATAATTATCAACAGTTAGCAGATAAAATAATAGGAGTTACGAAAGCCATTCAGAATCTATATTACAGAATGATTAATGAATCACTACTTACAGAAGAAATTGATCCTAAAATATTTGAATACTTACAAATGTGTAAAGAATCTGAAGATCAGCTTTATAATGAATTACCACACGATGTTAAAACTATATGTTTATTTTTATTAGATATAGCACTTAAAGAAAATGAAACTTATGAAATAGATGCTTTTTCTTTAATAGATAATTTAGATGGAAATAAAGAATTATCTAACTATTCTAGAATAAAAAATCAAATACTAAGTAGAATTTCATTAGAATATATGGCTAAAAATAGATTAGTAGGATCAGATATTTATTCTTTAATGAAAAAAATAGATGAACCAGAAGCAAATACACTTTTCTTATTAAGAGAAATATACTTTGAAACAACAAACGAAATACTATCTAAATATAAAGATGTTCCTTTTATAAAATACAAAAATCTTTTTCAAAATCCCATTTTAGAAAAATCAATGTTAGAAAATCAATCATTAAATTTTAATCCAGAACTTTTTAGAGAAATAATGGATTACGATTTAGACACATTTAAATCTTTAAAGAAAGAATATTTTAGGATAAATTTCACTCCCAACGAACAAAAAATTTATAAATTGAGTACAAAAATATGATATACTAAAAAAGGTGTTGTATATGAATTATGTTTATATAGGAAAAATAGTTAATACCCATGGTATTAAGGGAGAGTTAAAGCTATTAAGCGATTTTGAATATAAAGAAAAAGTATTTAAACCCAATTTTGTTATTTATGTTGATTCAAAAGAATATATAATAACTAGCTATAGACATCATAAAATATTTGATATGATTACTTTAAAAGGATTTAATGATATAAATGAAGTTTTATTTTTAAAAGGTAAAAAAGTATATTGTAAAAAAGAAGATTTAAATTTAAGAACAAATGAATATTTAATACAAGATTTAATTGGAATGAATTTAATTTTTAATAATGAAATAAAAGGAACAGTTAAAGATATTACACTTGGGAAAAATCCCTTAATAGAATTAGAAAATAATAAATATATTCCTTATAGAGATAATTTTATTGAAAAAATTGACACAGATAAAAATGAAATAGTAGTAAAAAATTGTGAGGGATTATTATGAAAATAAGCATATTAACCCTTTTTCCTGAAATGTTTACAAACTTTTTAACTGAATCCATTATAAAAAGAGCAATTGCAAAAAAAACTGTTGAAATAGAAATAATAGATTTTAGGAAGTATTCAAAATTAAATAATAATCAAGTAGATGATACTCCCTATGGTGGAGGAGCAGGGATGGTTTTAATGTGTCAGCCAATATTTGACGCTATTAATGATATAAAAACTATTGATTCCCTTGTAATTCTTTTAACACCTGATGGAACTACATATAATCAAAAAAAAGCCAATGAGTTAAGTAAATTTAAACATTTGATACTCGTATGTGGCCATTATGAAGGATTTGATGAAAGAATTAAAAACTTTGTAGATCTAGAAATTTCTATTGGTGATTATATTTTAACAGGAGGAGAAATTCCCGCAATGGCAATTACTGATTCAATTGTAAGACTATTGGATGGGGTAATTAAAAATGAAAGTAAAGAAAATGAATCATTTGAAAAAGATTTATTAGACTATCCTGTGTACACTAAACCAAGGGAATTTGAAGGTTTAATAGTTCCTGAAGTACTCTTAAGTGGCGACCATAAAAAAATAGCTGAATGGAGAAAACAAGAACAAATTAAAAAAACCGAAGAAAAAAGACCTGATTTAATAAAATAAAGGGGAGATTTTATGAGCAGTTATTTAATAAAAAGAGATAAAGAAAATAATGAAATAACTTATATGAGTTATGATTTTGAAGGATATAATTTTAAACCCAAAAATAATAATAAAAATTACTTAAATGTTAATAATATAATGATTGTTAAACCAGATATGATTTCCAAAATACTGCACATAAAATTTAATAAAATTTATACAAATATCTCTCATATTATTTTAGAATATCTAGCAAGCGACGACGAGGCAGATGATGGTACTTGTGAAATTTTACTTGGAGAAGTTGATAGATTAAAAAGTATCTATTTAAAAGAATATGATAAATATTTAAGAAAATTAGAAAATATAGATTTCTTAGAAAAGCTTAATTTTTTGAAAAAAGAGTTAGAAGAGAAACAACTAAGAATTTTAAGTAACTTTGAACTTAATTATGATTATGAAGAAACAAAAGGAAAAAGTCGCTAATATGTAGTTTTTTTCTTTTTTTTTTTGTATAATTGAATAGGTGATAAAATGAAACAACAAAAAAGCTTTAAATCCTTTCTAAAAGAATATGGACCATTTCTTTTAGCGATTATAGTAATTATCCTTATAAGAACATTTATATGCTCTCCAATCAATGTAAATGGTACAAGTATGAGTAATACATTAGAAGATGGAGACATTATGATACTTAATAAAATTGGATTAAAAAAAGGAATTAATAGATTCGATATAGTAGTTATAAGAACAAATAAAAAATATTTAATTAAAAGAGTTATTGGACTTCCAGGAGAAACTGTCAGTTACAAAGATGAAAAATTAATTATTAATGGAAAAATTATAAAAGATAAATATAATTTAAATAATACAGAAGATTTTGACCCAGTTAAAATAGGAAAAAACGAATACTTTGTTATGGGTGATAATCGTAATGTTTCTAATGACTCAAGATTAATTGGTACAATAAATAAAAAAGATATACTAGGAAAAACTAATTTTACAATATTTCCTTTAAAAAAATTCGGTAAAGTAGAAGACAAATAAAAACAGGTTAGATTATAACCTGTTTTATTAACTAATTAGATGATTTTATTTCTTTTAACTTTTCATAATATAATATTTTAGCAGTTTCCATATATGGATATAACCAAATATATAATATTCCTAAAGTTAGAACGCCTAATAATATCCATCCTAAAAAGCTTAACATAAATACAAAATAGTCAGCTTTGTATCCTTTCATCATCTCTTTACTTTTTTTAATGCTTTCTAAAGCATCATGAGTACCATCAATATAAATATATGGTGCCATTTGGTAAGAAATAGCAGCAATTATACCTGGAATGATGAAAAGAAGAGCCCATAAAGATGTAAATAAACTTATTGTAAAGAATAAGAAAAATACTGATCCAAAATACTTATACCATTTTGTAAGCTCATTCATACCGTATTCTTGCTTTCTAATAATCTTCATATAGTAAGCAAGTAATCCTAAAGAAGCTGGCATAGCAGCAATAGAGACAATTGTTTCTACAAGGCTTGCATATTCTTCTTTAGCGGCACCTACAAAAGCGAAAATAAAACCTACAATAAAACAAATACCATAAATTGCTAAAGCAGGTTTCCAAAATTCCCACAACTTTCCCTTAACTATTCCTTTAGCTTCTTCTTTTATTAAAGCTCTGTTCATAAATACCTCCTTATTTAAATTATATTATTAAAACTATTAAAAAACAATTTTAATTATGTTAAAATAATATTAACAGTTAAATTAATGTAAAGGAGAATGTACATTGTATAAAGTAATAGTTTTAGATTTAGATGGAACCACATTAAATTCCCATAAAATCATAACCCCATACACAGAAAAAGTAATAAAAAAATTAAAAAATAAAGTTAAAGTAATTCTAGCAAGTGCTAGAGGATATTATAGAATTAAAGACTATTTAAAGCAATTAGAACTAGTTGATGAATCAGAATATACAGTTGCTTTTAATGGTGCTATGATACTTAAAAATAATGGAAAAATTTTAAAAAAAGATTTTATAGATAAAAATAATATTTATAAATTAAATAAAATAATAGATAATACAAATGCCAAATGGTGGTTTTACTATGAAAATGGTCGAATTCAGAAAAAACATTTTTCAGAAAATTTTCTTGAAGAAAATAAAATATATAAAATAATTGGTATAGACTCTAAAGAAAATATATTAAAATTAAAAAAGACCATTACTCCAGAAATGTATGAATTATTTGAAATAACTAGCAGTGAACCAGACAGAATAGAATTCTTAAAAAAAGGATCTACAAAGTATAATGCTATAAACGATATTCTTTTAAATCTTAATTTAAACTATAAAGACGTTTTAGCTATTGGTGATGGGGAAAATGATTTAGAATTACTAAAACATGTAGGATGTAGTGTGGCTCCAGTTAATGCTCATGAAAGTGTAAAAAAAATAGTTGATTTTATTACATCTTCTAATGATGAAGATGGAGTTGGGAAAATCTTAGAACAAATATTTAATGAAAACAAATTAGAAAAAATCCAAATAAATAATGATAAGTACGCCTTATACTCACCAGATTCTCTAAAATTTTTAACAGATAACATAAATAATATTTTAAATAAAACATTAGAAGACTACTGTAAGTTATTTAATATTTCTAATTTTAGAAAAATTCAAATCAATTATTTTGATGATATAACTAAATTTAGAGAATATATCTACTTTTTAAGAAAAGAAAATAAAACTTTGCCAGAATATGCAAAGGGCACCTATGATAAGGGAATGATTAATGCTTATATATCTCCATCAATTAAAAATAATCCTAATTTATATAAAAGAAAATTATATATGGCTAGTCATGAATTATTTCACATAATGTATCAAGAAATAATTTTAACAAAAAATAATTATAAAAGAGTAATTTGGTTTGATGAAGGTTCAGCAGAATATTTTTCTAAAGAGTTCGAAGAATTAAAAAATATAGACGCCTTCCAAGTTTGGTTTAAACAATTATTAAATGATACTAAAGCTTTACCAAAATTAAATAAATTAAAACACGGTTTTAACTTTGAAAACGAAAATTATAGTGGATACAAACTTAGCTATCTAGCAATTAAATATTTATTTGAAACTCTAGGATTTAATAAATTTCAAGAATTAATGAAAGATATACCTAGTATAGAAAAATATGGTGAATATGTACTTGAAGAAGCTATTAAATATTATAAAAAAGAAGGTGAATTTTAATGAAATATATAGCCTTGCTAAGAGGAATAAATATAAGTGGTAAAAATAAAATCTCTATGAATAAACTAAAATCAATTTTAGAAAAAAGCTAATTTAAAATAATGGAGGAACATATGAGTAAATATTTAAGGTTAATGAACGGAAAAACTTCAAATGCTGGTGATTTTGAAGTAAAAATAGGTGAAGTAGTTGAATCGAATACTTGGAATCCTAATACATATGATCCAGAAAAGATGGGAGGATTCAATTTTTCTACTGAAGACAAGATAATTAGATGGATTCATAGGGGTGATACTTTATATGATGTTGAAATTCCTAAAGATGCAAAAATAATTGAATGTCCTAGTATAAATTGTCCTCACGGAATATTTAGAGCCAATAAAATAATAATGAAAAATCCTAGAAAACTAACTGAAGAAATGGCTTTGAACTTCTATAAAAAATCTGATTTACCAGATAAAACATATTACCAAATATTAGTTGTACTTTTATATAAAAATTATGTTAATACAGCAAAATATGTTATAAAAGATAGAATCAATAAAAGTAATATAGATGAATGTTTATATGAATTTGAAGCAATGATTACAAATAAACACGATGGGACAAAAACCAAATTCTCATATAACGAATTATGGGATGAAGCAAAAGAAATATACGATATATTATTAGAAATAAAAAACAATTAAAGTGACATTTATACTGACGTATGTTATAATTCCAATAGATTTAAAATCACAAATAAAGAGATTTAATAATTTGTAAAAAAGGAAGTGATAAGAGATGGATATGTATCAAAAAAGAAAAATGAGAGCAGAAAATAAAAATAATAATGATCAGGAAAGTTTTTCAAAGGCCACTATTTCATGGTATCCAGGACACATGCAAAAAACTAAAAGACAAATAAAGGAATTGTTACCACTAATTGATGTTGTTTATGAACTAGTAGATGCGAGAATTCCATTTTCTAGTAAAATTAAAGATATTGATGATATAACAAAAAATAAACCAAGAATTTTGATAATGACAAAAAAAGATTTATGTGACATAAATATAACAAATAAGTGGATTGAATATTATGAAAAGCAAGGATACAAAGTACTTCTTTTAAATTTACAAGATACTAATGACTATAAAAAAATTGTAACTTTAACTGAAGAAATTATGGAAAGCACTCAACAAAAAAGAATTTCTTCAGGCATGAAGGCAAAAGAAATAAGAGCATTAGTAATGGGAATTCCAAATGTTGGGAAAAGTACACTAATAAATAAAATGGCTGGTAAAAAAGTTGCCAGTGTTGGAAATACACCAGGTGTTACAAAACATTTAGTTTGGTTAAAAACAAACAGCAATATACTTCTTTTAGATTCTCCAGGAATTCTTTGGCCAAAATTTGATAACAACGAAATAGCTCTTAATTTAGCAAGTACATCAGCAATCAAAAGTGAAATATTAGATGAAGACGAAATAGCCTGTCATATCTTACAAAAGTTAAATGATCACTATCCAGAATTATTAAAAATGCGTTATAATGTTAGTGAAATCGATGAAGATTTAAGTGAAACCTATGACAAAATAGGAAAGAAAATTGGTGCTATAATAAGTGGTGGAGAAATTGATTATAGTAGAGTAAGTAAATATATTTTAAATGACATAAAAAATGAATATATAAAAGGAATAACATTTGATAGGATTGATTAGATGGATAACAAAGAAAAAGTAAATACAATTGAAATTGAAAAAATATTAATTAGTAAATTAGACTTATGTAACATTCTAAACGAAGAAGAATTATTAATGTTTTTTAAAAGATTTTATTTATTCATGCAACATGATAAACAAGACGCTGAAATAAATAGAAAACCAGAAACAATAAGCAAATATCTTGATAATTACTTAGAATTTTGTTCACTTTTAAATTTAAATAAGAAAGAAATAGTAGAAGTAATTATGAAATTTCCTGGAATTATAAAAATGTGTGACCAAGAATTTAAAGAAAAATATGCACTTTTAAGTATAGCTGAAAATTCAGCCAATACAGTAAGAATAGAAAAATTTAAAAATTCTCCGGAAGACTTTAGATGTAATATAAAAACTATATATTCAAGATATCTTTTAATGAAAGAATTACATTATGATAGACCTATTACATGGTCTAATTTGGTTCATGCAAGCTCTACAGAATTTGCCAAAATATTTGTAAAATCAAAACACGATAAGCAATATAAAATATTCGATGAAGTAGAAGATTTAACTAAAGAAAAATTATGGGCTATGTACCCAGTAAATCAAGACTTTATAGATGAACTTTACGAGCAAGAATTTGGAACAAGAAAAGAAGAAAATTATGGAAAATAAAACAGAAGATTTATTACAATATGAAAAAGAGTTATATAAAAACAAGATAAACCTAATAGCAGGTGTTGATGAAGTCGGAAGAGGGCCTTTATATGGACCTGTAGTTGCTGCAGCCGTAATTCTTCCTAAAAACTATCATTTGGAAGGATTAACTGATTCTAAGAAACTAAGCGAGAAAAAACGAAATAAATTTTACGAAATTTTAAAAAATGAAGCAGTTAGTATAGGTGTTGGATATGTTACTCCAGAACGTATAGATGAAATAAATATTTATAATGCAACAAAAGAAGCTATGGTTGAAGCAATTAATAACTTACAAC
>CAKOLD010000006.1 GCA_934096015.1 uncultured Bacilli bacterium | reverse complement strand
GAACTCTCGCGCCGGTTACCCGACCTACACCCTTAGCAGGGGCGCCTCTTCAGCCTCTTGAGTACTACTCCAAACGCATAAATAAATTTTACTATAAAGTTTTTATAAAGTCAATTTATTTATGTCAATTTTTTTAAATTAATTATATAATTCTGATTTTATTAATTCAATATTATCATCCATTAAAGTCTTATAAGTAACCTTATTATCAATTTCTTCTTCAGTTAAATGATTTAATGATTTAATAGTTTTAACTTCAATACCAGCATCTTTTAATTTTTTAATAGTTTCTGTTTCCGTATCCACAGTAACAAATATATAAGAAATAACCTTTTCTTTAAATAAACGAATAACTCTATTAACTGTATCTTGAGTTAAAGTATCATCTTCATAAACACTAATAACTTCTAATCCATAATTTTCTAAAAATTTCAATGAATTATTTCCTACAACTACAATCTTATTTTGAGCATTATCTGCCATTATTCTAAATTCAGCATCATATTCACTTAACATTACTTTAATTTTTTCATAATTATCACTAATTTGTTTCAACATAGCAGTATTAGAAATATAATCATTTAAACCATCTTTAATATTTTGAGCAAGCATTAAATAATTAGATGGGCTTAAAAATAATTCATCAGCTTCATATTTAATATTTAACCCTTTAGAAACATCAATAATTTTTAAATTTTTATTTTTATTAAGAAAAGTAGCAGCTAATTTTTTTTCTTCACTTAAACCATTATAAATAAACATCTCACTATTAGCGTATTCTTTAATCTGTTTATTAGTTAAATCATAACTACTAGCATCAATACCATGAGGATAAATACTTTTTATTGTACTATTCTCTCCATACATACTATCCACTAAATATTCTATAGGATAAACAGTAGTAACTATATTAGCGCCATCTAAATCATCTTGTTTAAAACACCCTGATAAAACTAAAATTATACTAGATAATAATAGTATTTTTGTAATCTTTTTCATTTTTCCTCCTTATTCTTAACTGGATCATATCCGTATTTGCCAAATGGTCTGCATCTTAATATTCTTTTAAATCCCATATAACATCCCTTTAAACTTCCATATTCTTTAATAGCACATTTTGTATATTCACTACATGTTGGAATAAATCTACAACTATTATGCATATGAGTGGGAGTTACTTGATATAATTCAATCAATTTTATTAAAATACTTTTCATTTTAACACCCATAATAATTCTATCATAATCTAAAGAATATAACAAAAGCTTTTATAAAATATACATTATAATTTACAAGTTTCTAAATAATTATATTTTTTAAATAAAATGAGTTATAATAAATATATAAAGTAGAAAGGAGTAATTATGTTATTTTCAAGTATTACATTCATTTATTATTTTCTTCCTATTTTTTTAATAATATATTATATTTTACCCAATAAATTAAAAAATATATTTTTATTATTAACAGGTATTATATTTTATTTTTATAGTGATCCTAAATCTCTTTTATTTTTATTAATTTTATCTATCATAAATTATTTTTTAGGTAAATTAGTTAAGAAGAAAATATATTTAATTATTAGTATTATTTTCAATGTAAGTGTATTATTTTATTTTAAATACTTAAATTTCTTTTTAGAAAATATAAATAATATTTTTTCTATTAATTTAAATATAAATACAATATTGTTACCTCTAGGACTTAGTTTTTATACTTTTAAATTAATTAGTTACTTAATTGATATTTATAAAGGAAAAATAGATAGTCCTAATATATTAAATTATTTAAATTATATATTCTTATTTCCAACTATTTTAGAAGGCCCAATTATTCGTTTTAACGAAATAGAAAAAGAACTTACTAAAAGAACTCCTGCATATAATAAATTTGCAACAGGTACTAAAAGATTTATTTTAGGATTGGCCAAAAAAGTTATATTTGCAGATACATTACTTTTATTTAGTAAAAGTCTATCTAGTTTAAATAATCCTACTGTTTTATCTTATTGGTTAAAAGCAATTAATGATACAATAATTCTTTACTTAGATTTTTCAGGATATTGTGATATGGCCATAGGATTAGGCCTTTTAATAGGATTTACAATACCAGAAAACTTTAATTATCCTCTTTTTTCAACTTCTATAACGGAATTTTGGAGAAAATGGCACATGACTTTATCAAATTGGTTTAAAGACTATATTTATATTCCTTTAGGAGGAAATAGAGTAAAAACTTTAAATAGATGTTTAAATATTCTTATTGTTTGGTTGCTAACCGGTTTTTGGCATGGAGCTAGTTGGAATTTTATTATTTGGGGATTATATTACGCCATAATTCTTATAATAGAAAAATACTTCTTAAAAGAAAAATTAGAAAAGCACAAAATATTAGGATTAATATATACTAATTTATTAGTAATTATTGGTTTTGTAATATTCAATCAAACTAATTTAAATAATTTATTTATATTTTTAAAATCACTACTTGGTTTATCAAAAATACCCTTAATTAATATAGAAACAACATATTATTTTAAAAATTATTTAATCATTCTTCTTATAAGTATTTTAATTTGTACTCCCTTTATTAAAAGAATTTTAAACAAGATTAGCAAGTTAAAAATAAGTATAATTGCTGAGCCAATATTTTATATCTTACTTTTAATACTTACAACAGCATTTATAGTAAATAGTTCCACAAATCCATTTTTATATTTTAGATTTTAAGGAGGAGTTATGAAAGACAAATTAATAACATATACATTTATAATTACAATATCTTTGTTTTTTATAATAAACTTAATTGCCAAAGATAAAGATATTTCTAAAGAAGAAAGAAGACATTTAAATAAGATGCCAGAAATATCTTTAAATAGTATTTATAGTGAAACTTTTAAAGATAAATTTGATTCGTATACTATGGATCAATTTTGTTATAGAGAAAAGTTTAAACAACTAAAAGGATTTTCCAGTAAAATCTTCTTAATGAAAGAAAATAACAATATTTTAAAATTAAATAATAACTTATTTCAAACAGATTATTCTACTAATATAAATTCACTAAATCATTTAACTGATCTTATTAATAATATAAATAATGAGTATTTAAAAAATAATAAAAATAAATATTTTATATTAATACCAGATAAAAACTACTATATTAAAGATGAATCTATACCTAGAAAAGATTATAATTTAATAAATAAAACTTTAGAAAATAATTTAGATAACAATATTAAGTTTATAGAACTAAGTAATGAACTTAATTTAGATAGTTACTATAAAACTGATATACATTGGAAACAAGATAAATTAGATAATGTAGTTAATAAATTAAGTAATTATCTTGACTTAAAAACAGACTTAATTACTACAACTGATTCTTATTATCCATTTTATGGGTCACTTTTTAGCAATACAACTTCTAATATTAAAGGAGATAAAATTATTATAAAAACCAATGAAGTTATTGAAAATGCTAAAGTTTATAATTATGAAACTAAAAAAACTGAAAAAGTTTATGAAAAAAATAATTTAAAAAATATAGATTCTTATGATATATTTTTAGGAGGGGCAACTCCCTTACTTGAAATAACTAATACTAAAGAAAAACATAATAAAGAATTAATAGTGTTTAGAGACTCATTTGCAAGTAGTTTAACACCACTTTTAATAAACAGTTATTCTAAAATAACTTTAATAGATTTAAGATACTTTGGAAGTTCTAATTTAAAAAATATAAATATTAACAAAAAAGCAGATGTATTATTTATGTATAGTATCCCTATAATAAATAATAGTTATTCTTTAAAATAAGGAGGATTATGAAAAAATTTAAATATTTATTTTTATTAATTTTAATGATAATTATTACTGGATGTACTAAAAATGAAAATAGTAATGTTAACTTAGAAGAAATTATGCCTAAATTATATGAGGGAATAGAAAAGGATGATATACCAGAATTAAATTATACAAAAGTTACTAAAGAAAATAGTGAATATTATTTAGGAAAAGTAAATTTTGAATATACTGAAGCCTTAGCATCAGAACCTATAATGTCAAGTATAGCCCATAGTGTAGTTTTAGTAAAGCTAGATAACACTAATCTTGCAAATACAGCAAAAAAAGAAATTTTAGAAAAAGTAAACCCAGAAAAATGGATTTGTGTTAAAGTGGACGATCAAAATGTTTTGACTGCAAGTAAAAAAAATATAGTTTTATTAGTTATGGATAACGAATACGCTAATAAAATAAAAGAAAACTTTTTAAATCTAGATATATAGTAAACAAGATGTCTTTTATAATTTAACTTCTTGTTTTTTTATGCATTTAGATTATACTTAAAATGGTGATAGTATGAAAAGAGAATATCAAAAAAATTCCTTGCTTATTTTTTTATTACTGACAACATTTTTGTTAGTATTGTTATTAATAAAAGAAATTATTCCAGAGCCTAAAGAGCTTGATAAACCAAGTACTACCAAAACTAAAGAAACTTTAACTACAAGTGAAACTTCTACAACCACGACAGTAACAACTACCATAACCACTACAGAAGAAATAAAACCTGAAACTTCTTTAGAAAACATTTCTAAAGAAATCGTTTTAGCAACATTTAAAGACAAAAGAGCTTTAGTAGTAGGTGATTCCTTTGCAGAAGGATTATCTGCCTATAAAGTTTTAGAAGAAGTAAATGTAATTTGGCATCGTGGAAGAAGAATAAGTGATATAGACTCTGATATATCAGGAATAAATGCTTACAATCCTATATATTTATTTCTAGCATTTGGCACTAATGATTTAGAAATGTGGGGTGAAAATATCCAAACATTTGCAAATATTTATAAAGAAAAAATTCTTTATCTAAAAAGTTTATTTCCTAATACTCAAATTATAATAAATTTAATCACACCATCAAGCAGTAGCGCTATAGAAAAAAATCCTAATTTATCATACTATCAAGATTATAATAATAAATTAATAGAAATATCTAATGAATTAAATATTCCTTATATAGATAATAGTGAGTTTTTAAAATTAAAAGAAAATCCTTATTCAACGGATGGTATTCATCCTAAAGCTTTCTTCTTTACATATTGGGGTAAAAATATGACTAAATATCTTTTAGAAAATTAAACTAAACACAAGATTATTCTCGTGTTTTTTAAATTTTTATTATATAATGTTAGTGGAATTAATAATTTATTAAGGAGGACGACACATGGATATGAATTTTCCAACATTAAGAGATTTGTATAATAAATTATTACCAGTATTAAAAACAAAAGTAAATGAAATGAATTTAAGAGGAATAGATTATATAAATGAACGTGATATATGGGAATATCAAAAAAATAATTGGAAAAATCGCATAAATTTAGAATTTAGTGATATGGTTAATGATATTTTAAATACTATTGACACTAAATACGAAGAATATATAAAGCAAAGATGGAGGGAGACCAAAGATTCTTTATACGATAAAGATCTAAATGAATATGAAAGAATTTGATTTAATAATTGAAAAATGTCAAGAAAATAATTTTAGTAAAGAACAAATAACCAAAATAGAAGAGGCCTATAATTTTGCAAAAGAAAAACATCAAGGTCAAAAAAGAAAGAATAATGAAGATCTAATTACTCATCCAGTAAATGTAGCCTTAATTTTAAGTGATCTAAACGTAGATGCTACAACCCTAATTGCGGCTCTAGTACATGAAACAGTTTTTGAAAGTGATGCTACTTATGAAGAACTTGAAAATAAATTTGGTAGTGAAGTAAGATTAATAGTTGAATCTTTAGGAAAAATAAATAAATTAAAATTAAATGATTCCAGTGAATCATCAAGTATTTATTTAAGAAAAGTTTTAGTAGGATTATCTACTGATGTTAGAGTTATTTTGATTAAACTTGCAGATAGACTTCATAATATGAGAACTATATACGCACTAAGTGAAGAAAAACAACATCAAAAAGCTTTAGAAACCATGAATGTCTTAATCCCTATAGCTCACAGACTAGGGATTAACAGCATCAAAAGTGAATTAGAAGACTTATGTTTAAGATATACAAAACCAGAAATATATCAAGAAATTCTTGACAAATTAGATGGCACACGAGAAGAATTAAATGAAGTTTTATTAGAAATGAAAGACAGTATTAGTGAAATTCTAAGTAGTCATGGAATTAAATTTACCATAAAGGGTCGAGTTAAAAGTGTTTATAGTATCTATACTAAATTATCAACGGGTCGTAAATGGAGTGATATTTATGATATACTTGCCCTTCGTGCCATAGTTGAAAAAGTAAGTGATTGTTATCTAGCAGCAGGATTAATTCATGCTAAATATCGTCCAATAGCTAATAGATTTAAAGATTATATATCTATGCCAAAAGCTAACATGTATCAATCATTACACACCTCAGTATTTGGTTTAGACGGCCATATTTTTGAAATTCAATTACGTACTAAAGAAATGGATGAAATAGCCGAACATGGAATAGCTAGTCACTGGTCATATAAAGAACATGGTTCTAAAAACATTCAAAATGTTATGGAACAAAAATTAGAACTATATAGAAATATTATAGATTCTCATAAAGAAGAAACTAGTGATGAATTATTTGCTAAAAACATGGAAGAAGAATTACTTAGCGAATTAATATATGTTTTCACCCCTAAAGGTGATGTCATGGAATTACCACTAGGATCTACTCCAATAGATTTTGCCTATAGAGTTCATTCTAAAGTAGGAGATACCTGTGTAGGTGCAATAGTAAACGATAACATTGTCCCTCTTGATTATAAATTAGTAGATGGAGATATTGTAAAAATAAATACTAACGCTTCAAGTACTCCAAATAAAGACTGGCTAAGTTTTGTCAAAACTAGCCAAGCAAAAAATAAAATAAAATCTTATTTTAGTAAAACTAGTAAAGAAAATTATATTGATACAGGTAAAAATCTTTTAGAAAAAGAAATAAAACGTCAAAAAAATAACGTTAATGAAATTCTAACAGAAGAAAATATTAATAAAATATTAAAAGATCTAAAACTAAACACTATAGATGATCTATATTTATCTATTGGAGCTTTAAGATATACTCCAACATATGTTTTAAATCTTATTAATAACGATAAAAAGAACGTTCAAGATATTCTTTTAGAAAGAGTAATAAATAATACTAAAGAAGAAACTCCAAATTATAAAAACGACATCATAGTAAGTGGATTTGATGATATTTTAGTAACTCTTGCTAATTGTTGTCACCCTGTTATGGGAGATGAAATAGTTGGTTATATCACAAAAGGACAAGGAATTAACGTTCATAAAAAAGATTGTCCAAACATCAAAAATATTCAAAACAGAATAATAGATGTTAAATGGAACCCTAATATCTTAGATAGTAATTATTTAACAAAATTAACTATTATTACCAATAGCTCAAATAATAACTTAGTGTCAATCGTTACTAAAGCTAGTCAAAGAAACGTTAATGTAACTAGTATAAATGAATTAGAAAATGGAACAAATGGTTATGAAATAACCATAAAAGTAAAAAATAAACGAGATTTAGAATTATTTGTAGATGATTTAAACTCTCTTAATTTTATAAATAAAGTAATTAGAGGAATCCTATGAAAGTAGTAATTCAAAGATCAAAAGAAGCAAGCGTTAAAGTAAATAATAAATTAATTAATAAAATAGATTTTGGTTATGTAATACTGGTAGGATTTTCTACATATGATACAGAAGAAGATTTAAAATATCTTGTAAAAAAAATAGTGAATTTAAGAGTATTTGATGATGAAAATGGTATTATGAATAAAAGTATTATAGATGTTAATGGAAATATTTTATCTATAAGTCAATTTACTTTACAAGCTAGTACTAAAAAAGGCAATAGACCTAGTTATGACCAAGCATTAAATGGAGACGAAGCTTTAAAACTTTACAATTCCTTTAATAAAATGTTGAATGAGTATGTTACTACATACGAAGGAGCATTCGGTTGTGACATGCAAGTATCACTATTAAATGATGGTCCAGTAACAATAATAATAGATTCAAAGAACAAATAGTTCTTTTTTTCTTATGTCTTTTTATTTAAATTTGTGCTAGTATAAAAGAAGGTGAAAAAATGGAATACATAAAAGGCAAATTCAGACAATCAATTTTTACATCAGAAACCGGCTATTTAGTAGGTATTTTTAAAGTGCGTGAAACCAGTGAAAGCCTAACTGAAATAGCAAACAAAACTATTACATTTACAGGTTATTTTGCTGAACTAAACACTGAGGATTCCTACATATTTTATGGAAAATATATAAACCACGATCGCTACGGATATCAATTTCAAGTTGAGTCCTATGAAAAACTTATGCCAGAAGGTAAAGATGCTATTATTGAGTTTTTAACAAGTTCTCTAATAAAAGGTTGTGGAGAAAAAACAGCTAATAAAATAGTAGAAATCTTAGGCGATAAAGCCATTGATTCTATAAGAGAAAATAAAGATAATCTTTTATTAATTCCTAATTTAAGTCAAAAAAAAGCAGATTCAATTTATAATTCTATTTGTAAATATTATGAATCAAATGAAACAATTATTAAATTAAAAGAATATGGTTTTTCAATAAAAGATAGTTTAAAACTCTTAAATGTTTATGGTAAAAATATTTTAAAAGTAGTTACAGATAATGTATATGATTTAATTGAATATATAGATTTTAAAACTTTAGATAAAGTATTCTTTAAAATATATGATGAAACTAATACTAATAGAATTTTAGCACTAATAATTGAATCCTTAAAGAATTTAAGTTTTAGTAATGGAGATACTTATAGTTATAAAGAAGAAATAACTATTTATTTAAAAAATGTTTTTAATATAGATATAGAAATAGATGATTATTTAAAAATTCTCAATAATGAATTCAAAATAGTTATTGAAAAAGAAAAAATATATTTGTTTGATAACTATGAATATGAAAGTGGTATAACAGCCAATTTACTTGCAATAAATAGTAATGATATTAAACCTATCAAGAACTTTGACAAATATCTATCAGAAATAGAAAAAGATTTAAATATCAAATACAATAAAGAACAAGCAAATGCAATTAAAACTAGTCTTGAAAATAATGTTTCTATAATAACAGGAGGACCTGGAACTGGTAAAACCACCTTGATAAAAGGTATTTTAGAATTATATAAAAGAATAAATAAATATAATGAAGATGGATTATATGCTAACGTTGCCTTACTTGCGCCAACTGGTAGAGCTAGTAAAAGATTAAGTGAGACTACAAACCTTGGTTCTAAAACTATTCATAGATATTTAAAATGGAATAAAGAAACCAATTCATTTGCTGTAAATGAATATAATAAAAACTTTCATAAATTAATAATAGTTGATGAAACTAGTATGATTGATACTTTTTTAATGTATAGTTTACTAAATGGAATTGAAAGTAATATTAAATTAATATTAGTAGGAGATGAAAACCAATTACCAAGTGTTAACGCCGGAAATGTCTTAAATGATTTAATTAATACTAAAGTTTTTAATCACATAAAATTAACTAATATTTATCGACAAAGTGATAATTCCTTTATCCCAATTTTGGCTAAAGAAATTAAAAATAAGAGTATTAAATCAAATTATTTAGAAAAAAAAGATGACTATAATTTCTTAATAACTAATCCCAGAAACATTAAAGAATTAGTTTGTGAAATAAGTAAAAGAAGTTTAGAAAAAGGATTAGATGAAAATGATATTCAAATACTTGCTCCCATGTATAAAGGTGAAAATGGTATAGATAATTTAAATATAGAACTTCAAGAAATATTTAATCCTCCGAAAGATAATTTAACTGAAGCCAAAGTAGGTAACATCATTTATAGGGTAGGAGACAAAATTCTAAACTTAGTAAACGATCCCGATAAAAATATTTATAACGGAGATATAGGATTTATAAGTGAAGTAAATATTGATAGTAAAAAAGACTTTTTAATTATTGATTTTTATAACAATCATGTATCATTTAAAAGAGAAGATTTAAATACTTTAAAACATGCCTACGCAATTAGTATTCACAAAAGTCAAGGAAGTGAATTCAATCACGTTATAATACCTATAACTAAAGCTTATAATAAAATGCTTTATAATAAATTAATATATACAGCAGTAAGTAGAGCTAAAAAAAGCTTAGTTTTAATTGGAAGTCCTGAAGCTTTCATTTATGCAGTAAACAATGATCAAACTAAAGAAAGAAAAACTACATTAAAAGCCTTTATTCTGCATAAATACAAAAAAACGGTTAACACTAATAATGAGGTGAAACATGAAAAATAAAAAAGGGTTAATAATAGGAGTATCACTTGCAATGGCAGGCATGCTCGGAGCTGGTACTTACTTATTTATGAATAATAAAAAACCTAAACTAAAGAAAAATAGTTTAAGTTTTAAATAACTAATTATAAGGTTTTAAAGATAAAAGACTAACTTTACTTTTATCTTTTTTTATATCACTAAATACACTTTGAATAGTTTGAATTGCTTGATTTAATCTATCTTTATTTTCTAATCCTTTTAAAATTAAATCTACTTCTTGTTTTAAATAGTTTTGATTATCTATATCTAATAATACTAACGAAGACTTTAATAAACATCTATTTATTATTGCTTCACTTTTCTTATTAGGAAAAACATTATCAGTTATTTGTAATAAATCTCTTATACTATCAATTGCTTTTTTATAACAAATATGGTTAATTTCTACATTTAATTCTATTTCTGTAGTATTAGTAATATCAGCAGCCATTCTATTATAAATATATAATTCATGATCAAAATTAAAATTATTCTTCATTAATATATTTTCAACAGTAGGAGATATTAAACTCAAATAAAAGGAAAACTTTCCAAGCTCAATGTCATCACTTTTATTAACTTCTTCATTAAAGAAGAACAAAAATGCCCTATAAAAATCATTAGTAATAGTTTCAATATTATAATCTACTTTTTTTATAATATTATTTACATAATCATCCATATCAAGCTCACTTATATCCTCATTCATTAACATTTTAATAATTTTGCCTTTTTCTTTTTTATCTAAGTTTGCTAAATACTTTAATTTTTTAGATACTCTTTCCCAAGCCAAATCATTTTTTTCAACATGCAATAAAATATCTTCAACTTCACTACAAGGATTATTAATTTTGTTCTGATATTTTAACACATTTAATAAACTACTAATATTTTCTGCAGAAACATCCAAGTCTCTATAAAGTTCACTTTCTTCTTCAAATAAATTATTCAATTCCTCTAAAGTACGTTTGTAAATAATTGAATCATCCATATAACAAGACTTTAAAGTAGAAAGCAAATCATATTTAATTTTTATACTTGTCGCTTTTTCATAAGCGGAATTTAAAAATTCTAAATCTTCATAACTATTCATACTACCACCTAAAAACAACTGCTATACTAGCACATCTCATATTAAAAATCAATTTAAATATTGATATAATTTACACTTTATATTATACTTATTTATAGTAGGTGATAGAGTGAAACATAAGTTGCCAGAAAGTATAAAAATAGAACTAATCGATAACAAAATTACTAATACAGATTCAATACTATATAATCTAATGTCTATAAACGATTATGATATGTTAAAAGAATATTATGAATTTTTAATAAATAATATTGATATAAATATTTATGAAAATTTAAATATTATTGTTTCTGCTATTAAATCAAGATTAAACGTTTTAGAACAAAAAATAAATGTTAAAAAAGAATTAGAAAAAATACAAAAAGAAAATCCTAAATTAAAAAATCTATCTATAATTGAAAGCCCTAAAGAAAAAAATGACACTTTAAAAGATTTATATTATTTAAAATACAAAGATAAAAATGGAGAAACTCATCTATTAGAGATCGACAATATAGAAAAATTTATTAATCTTTTAAATTCCCTAGGAAATACAATGGATAGTGAATATTTCTTTAATACTTTAAAAACTAGATATTTTAACGAATTACAATCTTACAGTCTGGGAAATGATAAAATTGATTTATTTACTTATGAAAATAGCTATTTATTAAAAGATAAAGCTGCTTTTTTAATAGAAAAAGAAGCTTTAGATGACTACATAAATTTAAATCACCCCAATATAGTTCCTAAAATTAGTATAGATTCTAACTCTGAAAGATTATACTATGTAGGAGATATAATTATTAAATTTCATAATGATAATAATACAAGAAAAATGGAAATCATTAACGAATCTGTAAATGAAAATTCTAAAATAGATAAAACTAATTCTGAAACTACTAAAATAGAAGGTTCTTCTGAAATAAAAAGAAGTGATATAAATAATATAGAAGTAGATACACTAGAAGCTAAAAAGATAATTCATAAATTTGTAACTAGTAAAGATCTATCAAAAGACGAATTAATAAAACTATATTCATATGTAACTGATCTATTAGATACCTTAGAAACTGGTTTTGAAATAGAAAACAGGGATGAGATGTTACTAACTCAGGTAATAGATGAATTATATAATAAAGAGTGTAACAATATCGAAAAAGAAATATTAAATCGTTATAATAATTATACAATTAATAACTCTAGTTCTTTAGAAAAAGCTGATAAAACTCTAAAATTAACTTCCGAAACACCACTAGTAATAGATGATAAAGGAATAATTTATAGTATTACAATCATAGCTGTAAGTGTTATTATAGGTGCAGTTATAACAGCGCTTTTGCTTGTAAAATAATCTAATAATTAGTATAATATTATTAACAAAAGGAGGATCCTCATGGATTTTGAAAAAATTACAGAAGAAAAAATGCAAAAAGTAATAGAAAATTTAAAAGGAAGATTTACAACAGTTAGAGCAGGCAGAGCTAATCCTGCTATGCTTAATGGTATTATGGCAGATTGTTATGGAGTCCCTACATTAATAAGTAGTGTTGCTAACATAACTGTACCTGAAGCAAGACAACTATTTGTTAAACCATTTGATAGAACATTAATTAAAAATCTTGAAAAAGCTATAAATGAAGCTAATTTAGGAATTACTCCAACAAATAATGGAGAAACTATCATTTTAACAATTCCTGAATTAACTGAAGAAAGAAGAAAAGAATACGTTAAATTAGTTAAATCTATGGCAGAAGAAGCTAAAATAGGTTTGAGAAATGCTAGACAAGACGCTAATAATTTAATTAAAAAAGATGAAACTTTAACAGAAGATGAAAAAGATTTATATCAAAATAATATTCAAGATTTAATAAATGAATATAATAAGACCATAGAATCTTTATTAAAAGAAAAAGAATCAGAATTAATGAGCGTTTAAAGGAAATAAATAATAATCCTATAATATAACTTTTATAAGGAGGTATAAAATGGATTATTTTTTAATGCATAATTATATATTTCTTCTAATAATCAAAAATAAATCAAAATTCATAATTGAATTATTAAAAAGTATTAATATAAATATTAAATATTATGAATTATTCTCTTTATCAGAAGATATAAATGACATATTATTATTTAGTGATAATTTAGTTATAAATATTGAACTAAATAAAAATACAAAATCATTAGTTAGAAATAAAGTATACCTTGATACAATCAGTAAGATTTTAACTAACTATAATTTAATTCAAATAAACATTAATTTATTTAATACAACATCTAAAATAAATAAAAATAACTATAATATTTATAATTATTATAAAGAAAATGAATACCTAAAATTCATTACGTGTAAAAATTATTTAACTTTTAAAACAGAGAATAAAATAATTAACGAAGTTAAAAATTACATAAGTAAAATAGATATCAAAAATATAGAAAATATCTTAATAGAACAAAATAACTATAAAGAATATTTAGATAACTTAATAAAAGAATAACTAGTTATTTTTTTTTCTTTATGATATAGTACTATTGGTGATTTTATGTCGAATAATATTAGAAACTTTTCAATAATAGCCCATATTGATCATGGAAAATCTACTCTTGCAGATAGAATCTTAGAAATGACTAACAGTGTAGATAGTCATGATATGAAAGATCAATTGCTTGACAATATGGATCTAGAAAGAGAAAGAGGAATTACAATTAAACTTAATGCAGTAGAATTAAATTATAAATATAATAATGAAGATTATATATTTCATTTAATAGATACTCCAGGGCATGTAGATTTTTCTTATGAAGTTTCTAGAAGTTTAGCAGCTTGTGAAGGAGCTTTACTTGTGGTGGATGCTGCCCAAGGAATAGAAGCTCAAACATTAGCAAACCTTTATCTAGCTTTAAATAATGATTTAACAATTATTCCTGTTATCAATAAAATAGATTTACCAAACGCGGATATTCCTAAAGTAAAAAAAGAATTAATTGACGTTCTTGGCTTTAAAGATGAGGATATTATTTTATGTAGTGGTAAAACTGGAGTAGGAGTAGATAAGTTACTAGAAGCTGTTATTTTAAGAATTAAACCTCCAAAAGTAGATAATAACTTACCGACTAAAGCTTTAATATTTGATAGCTATTTCGATTCCTATAGAGGAGTAATTGCTTCAGTAAGAGTAGTAGATGGAACAATAAAAGTTAAAGATACCATAAAAATGATTTCTAGTGGTAAAATCTATGAAGTTGTAGAATTAGGAGTAAACACCCCAAAAGAAAAAAAATTAAAAGAATTAACCAGTGGTCAAGTAGGTTGGATAAACGCTTCAATTAAATCAATAGATACAGTCAGCGTAGGAGACACTATAACCGTTTTAAGAAACGAAACCAAAACTCCTTTACCAGGATACCAGCCAATGAAGCCTATGGTATATTCTGGAATATTTCCTATAGAACCCAATAAATTTGAAAATTTAAGAGAAGCTTTAGCAAAATTAAAACTTAATGATGCCTCATTATCTTATGAACCAGAAACTAGTGAAGCCTTAGGCTTTGGATTTAGATGTGGTTTTCTTGGATTATTACATATGGATATAATAGAAGAGAGAATCAGAAGAGAATTTGGTATAGATATAATTGCAACAAGTCCAAGCGTTGTATATGAAGTTGTATTAACAAATAAAGAACTAATAGAAGTAGAAAGTCCTAATAAACTTCCAGACCGTGCTAAAATTGATAAAATAAAAGAACCCTATATATTAACTAATATTTTTGTACCAAGCGAATATATTGGCCCTATAATGGAACTTTGTCAAGATAAAAGAGGAATATATCAATCACTAGACTATATAAATTCAACAAGAGTAAATATTCATTATTTATTGCCATTATCAGAAATTGTTTATGACTTTTTTGATAAATTAAAGAGCACTACAAAAGGATATGCTTCATTTGATTATGAATTACATGGTTATTTAGAAAGTGACTTAGTTAAAATGGATATTTTAATAAATGGAGAAGTTGTTGATGCTTTAAGTATAATAGTTCATAAAGATGCTGCTTATAAAAGAGGAAAAGAAATCGTTGAAAATTTAAAAGAAATAATTCCTAGACAATTATTCCAAGTACCTATCCAAGCAAGCATAGGATCCAAAGTAATTGCCCGTGAAAATATAAGTGCCATGAGAAAAAACGTTTTAGCAAAATGCTATGGCGGAGACATAACCAGAAAAAGAAAACTATTAGAAAAACAAAAAGAAGGTAAAAAAAGAATGAAAATGGTAGGAAACGTAGAAATTCCTCCAGAAGCTTTTTTAAGCGTATTAAAAACAGAAAAGTAGGTGGATTATGAAAGCTCTTTATATACATATTCCTTTCTGCAAACACATATGTTCTTATTGTGATTTTTCTAAAATACTCTATAATGATGAACTAGTAAATCAATACTTAGAATCTTTAGAAAATGAAATTGAAGAATACTACAATAATGAACCAGTAGAAACTATATATATAGGTGGAGGAACACCATCATCATTAAATAAAGAACAATTAATAAAACTATTTAATATACTCAATAATATAAATAAAACTAACTTAAAAGAATTTACTTTCGAATGTAATATAACAGATATAACTGAATCTTTAATAAAAACTTTAGTAAAAAATCAAGTAAATAGATTAAGTATTGGCATCCAATCATTTAATAAAGATAACCTTAAATTCATGGAAAGAACTGCAGACTTTAAAGATACTGAAGAAAAAATAAACTTAATTAGATCTCTAGGAATAAATAATATTAATCTTGATCTAATGTATGCTTTACCAAATGAAACTTTTAATACGTTAAAACAAGATCTAAACAAAATATTAAAACTTAAACCAACTCATGTAAGTACATATTCTTTAATTTTAGAAAGCCACACAAAAATATCAAATCAAGAGTTAGACTTACCTCCAGAAGATTTAGAAGTAAAAATGTATGACTACATTATAAAAAAATTAAAGAAAAATAAATTTGAACACTATGAAATAAGTAACTTTGCTTTAGAAAATTCTAAATCTCTTCATAATCTTACTTATTGGAATAATGAGGAATATTATGGTTTTGGATTAGGAGCTCATGGTTATATAGAAGGATTTCGTTATGAAAATACTAGAAATATAAATGAATACAATAAAAAACACTTTAGATTACATGAAAAACTTCTTTCCAAACAAGAAGAAATGGAAAATGAAGTAATGCTTGGGCTTAGAAAAATAGAAGGAATTAATTTAAAACATTTTTTTGATAAATATGAAGTTAATCTTCAAGAAGTATTTCCTATAAAACCACTAATAAAAAATAAAGAATTAATTTATAAAGATGGTTATGTATACATAAATCCCGAAAAGATTTATGTCATGAACGAAATATTATTAAAACTAATATAGAAATGCTAATATTAATAAAAATATTAGTTTTTTTATATCTTGCATTTTTTGGTCTTTATGCTAAAATTAAATTATATATAATAAAGAGGAGATAAAAAAATGAAGTTTAATAAAATTAATAAATTATTGTTATCTACAATAGCAGCAGGAACTCTTTTTGGAGCAACCAATGTTTTTGCATCTGAAATAAAATTACAAAGCGTAAGTACTACATCAACTGAAGCAAAATATGAATTATATGTAAATACTACAGACGCTGTTAGTGGCTTATCTGTAACTGTCACTGCAAGTAATCCCTATGCAACAAAAGTAATTACTAAAGCAGATAATGTTGATGCCAGCTGTGATGGAAACGGATGCAGTAATATTAATATTGATGCAAATAAAGAAATTAAAATTGCAACTATTACATTATCAAATACGACTCAAAATCAAATAGATAATTTAACTCTAACTGCAGTCGCAAATGGTCTTAATACAGTAACAACAAATGCTGTAAGTTTAGCAGGAAAAGTAACAGAACCTGCAACCACTCAACCAAAACTAAGTAGTAATGCTAATATAACTGGTTTAACAATAAGTGTTGGAACTCTAAGTCCAGCATTCCAAGAAGGAGAAAGAAATTATACAATTACTGGAATCAAAGATACAATAAACAGTATAACTTTTAATCCAACTTGTGATAATTGTACATTTACCTATACTTGTAAAGAAAATTGCTCAGTATCTCAAACTAAAAACAATAAAATCCTTTTAGAAGAAGGAGCAAACATTATTAAAATAGTTACTGATTCACAAGATCAAAAAAATAGTAATGAATATACTTTTACAGTATATAGAGGAGAAATAGAACAACCAAGTGCTTATTTAAAAGATTTATCAATAAAAGATGTTGCAATTAGTCCTAAATTTGATTCTCTTTTAAATGATTATACTGCTAAAGTAGATAAAGATGTAGAAAAACTAGAAATAAATTATACTCTAGAAGATCCTAAAGCCACTATAGAAATTAAAGGTGCTGACAAATTAAAAGATGGTGAAAATACCATTACAATAACAGTCACTAGTAGTGATTCAAAAAGCAAGCAAGTTTATACAATTGTAGTTACTAGAGAAGATATTTGTGATCCTGAAAAAGAAGATTGTGATAAGGATGAAACAAAAAGTGAACAAAAAATAGAAAAGAAAAAAACTAATAAAGTTTGGTTAATCATACTTTTATCAGTTGTAGGTCTTGCTATTATAGTTGGAAGCTGGTTCTTATTATTTAAAAAGAAAAAAAATAAAACCGATAAAAATGACAAAAATGATAAAAACAATAAATCAAGCAAGGGAGAAAAATTAAAAAATTTAATAGTTGATCCCGAAGAAGACGAAGAAAGTGAAGAAACAGAATTAGCAGAATCAGAAAAAGATCCTCTAGAAAATGACTTATTAGATCCTGTTGACGAAGAATCAGTTTCTGAACAAGAACCTGAAATCATCAAGCCAAAAATTAAACCAAGCGTAGATGATGCCTTAGAAGATTTAATGAAAACTAAAGAAATAGAATTAAAAGATTTATAAAATATCAAACCATCTAATATAATTTATTAGGTGGTTTTTATAATAATTGCACATAGAGGACTAACTAATAAAAACATAAAGGAAAATACTTTACCCGCATTTTTAAATGCTGTTAGAAATAACTATGATGGAGTTGAACTTGACATTAGAAAGACTAAAGATAATAAAATAGTAGTGTTACACGATCCTTTTATAAATAGAACCAGTAATAAATCTGGATATATAAAAAATAAAACATACAAAGAATTAAAAAAAGCTAATTTTGGAACTAAAAAATATAAAGCTAAAATCCCCTTATTAAAAGACGTTTTACTTAATTTAAAAAAAACTAATATTTTAATAGAATTAAAAGAAAAGTTTCAAGAAGAAGAACTAAATAAAGTTTTAAAATATAATAAAACCAATAATATAATGTTTATTAGTTTTTCTAAGGAACACTTAAACTCAATAAAAAATCTTCCTTATAAAAAAGGACTTATTAATTATTTATTAAATAGTAATATTGATTATAACTTATATGATTTTTATATAATACACTATAAGTTTTATAATAAAAACGTTCTAGATAAATTTACTAAATTAAAAAAAGAATTATTTCTTTGTGGAATAGATAATTACTCTAAATTACATAATGATTATCTTAATAAAAACTTAAATTATATAGTTAATAAATAGCTATTTTATTCCCACTATCTAATTGATATAATAAATGATATTTATTTAAAATCTTACAAAATAGATTAAAACATAGAAAAACTATGTTTTTTTTAAGAGATAAAAAATTAATAAAACTCAAAAAAGGATACAAAAAGTTTTAATTTTTTTAAACAAATTGTTGAAACAACTTATAAAACTTGTTATAATAATTGAGGTAAATGAAGGGAGGGAGATTATGACTAAAGTTGAAGTAAGAAATGGTAATGTAGATGGAGCTTTAAAAAGATTTAAAATGAAAGTTGCCAAAAGCGGTGTCCCTTCTGAAATAAAAAAACACAAACATTATGAAAAACCTGGAGTTAAAAGACGTAATGAGAAAAAAGAAATGATAAAGAATTCTCGTAAAAGAAGAAAAAGAAACGACTAGGTGATATTAATGAATGAACAAATTAAAAATGATTTAGTTAGTGCGATGAAAAACCACGATAAGTTCTTAACATCAGTACTTAGAATGCTAAAAAGTGCAATTCAAAGTGAAACTATTAATAAAAAGAGTGAATTAACTGATGATGAAATTATCGCAGTAATAAAGAAACAAGTTAAAATTAGAACATCATCTTTAGAAGAATATCAAAAATATAATCGTACTGATTTAGCTAATGACTTACAAAAAGAAATTGATATATTAAGTAAATATCTTCCAGAAGAACTAAGTGAAGCTGAATTAGAAAAAGTAATTGATGATACAATTACTGAACTAAATGCCACTTCTATTAAAGATATGGGTAAAGTCATTAAACAAGTTAAAGAATCAGTTGGTTCTAGAGCTGATATGACTCTAGTAAGTAAAATAGTTAAAGACAAGTTAAATTAAAGTGATTATTGAAATAGTAAGATAAATGTAGACATTAAAAAAGTGTCTACATTTTTTTGTTATAATAAAATAAAAAAGAATATATCACTAGATACTTCGAATAAAAAGATTATTTAACTATATTATAATTAACCATCCTGAACTAAACTATGAAAACAAAATAAAGTTGATTTTGAAATTAAAGTAGACTGATTTAAATACATATTGACGTTACCAAAAAAATAATATAAAATAAAAGAAAAGTTTGGGAAGTTTGCCCATTAGATGAAAAATTGTATATTGTTAAAAATTTGGAACGTGAGGCAAACTATATGCTTTTTGTTCCTATTTTTTTGAAAAAATATACACAACATAGTTTTTATTACTATGTTAATATATAAAAACTATAGAGCTTGGAAAATTTTAATTAGGGAGGAATAAAATGATAAAAGTTGTTGCATTTGATTTGGTTGGCGTACTTGTCAATGAAAAGGATATAGAATTATCAGAAATAGAGGAAAAATTGGAAAGAATGTTTGGACCAAATTTAAATGATGCAGATTATTTAGTTGAAGCAAGAAAAATTATTGAAAAAGATTCAACAATTATGAATATTACAGAAACATTGATTGACAAATTATATAAAGTAAGAGATAGAGAAATATTTAAAAAAGTTAAAGAAAAATATGAAAATGTAAAAGTTATTATAGCAACAAATCATTTATCATTTGTAAGAAATTTTATTGGGGAATCTTTTAATATTGATTACTTAGATGATTTAGTTATATCTGCTGAGATACACAAAATAAAACCCAATTCAGATTTTTATGAATATTTATTAAATAAATATAACATTGATTCTAAAGAATTATTATTCCTTGATGACAATATTGATAACATTAATACAGCAAAACAATTAGGAATAAATACAATAAAAGTAGAAAAACATACAGATTTAATTAAAGAAATAAGTGAATGTATTGATTAGTGCTTATAAAAAAATACGTGTTATTAAAATTTATGAAGTTAAAAAATAAAAATGGATAGTATTAATAATGACAAACAAAAACAACCATAATCTCCTAAAAATATTGCCACTATAGTTGTTGTTTTAATTGTTAAATCTATTAAATAATTAGATTTTTTTGCTATTTTGTATACTTAGGTATCAACTATTTAATATATAATGATAATGAACAATACATTATCATTTTTTGTTGTAAGTTAACTTTTTTACAAAATTTATTTTTATTTACTTATCACAAACGTTTTTTCTAATAAAAAAAGACCTTAGTCTTATTTTAAATACAAAAGGTATGCTGCAATACTAGCAAAAAAACTACCAACCATTACAAATAATAAAAACCATACCATTATTTTTTTACCAATTTCAGATTTGTTCTTTTTCTTTTTAGTCATAAATTTCACCTCATAAATACAATTATACATAATTAATCATAATAAATAAAGACCCTAATATAATTAAATAGGTGATAAAGTGAAACATAGCAAATATTTTAGATTCATTGTAGTACTATTAACAATAGGAATTTTAGTAGGAATAATTATGTATTTAAATCTTGATAGTAATTCTAAAAAAAGTATCATAGAATACTTTATGAATATTCAAAATAATTTAGCTAATACAAAACAAAATAACTTAATTTTTCACTTAATAATAATATTACTTTTTATATTAAGCTCTCTGACAGTAGTTTTATACCCTCTAACTACTTTTTATTTATTTTATGAGTTAGTTAGTATTGGTTTTACAATAGCCTCATATTTCCATTTAAATGGCCTATTTGGAGTTATATATTCTTTAGTATATATAATAATTAATAAATTACTATTTATAATAATTCTCATATATATAAATTATATATCTTATAAAATGATTAAAAAAATTATTAATTCTTTATTAAAAAAAGAAAATATAGGTATAAGAGAATTATATTTAAATTATTTTAGTAAAATATTAATATGTTTAGTAGCTCTTTTAATTTTTAATACATTAACATACTTTTTTGGTAATAAAATACTTTCATTATTTAAATTTTTATTATAATTTGATATAATATGACATGAGTTGATGTTTATGAAAAAAGTAGTAATAGGTATGAGTGGGGGAGTTGATTCTTCTGTAGCTGCTCATATATTAAAAGAACAAGGATATGAAGTAATAGGACTATTTATGAGAAATTGGGATAGTTTAGTTAATAATGATACTTTAGGAAATCCTAATTTAAATGAATATATTTGTCCTCAAGAACAAGATTATAATGATGCATTAAAAGTTTGTGAAACTTTAGATATTCCGCTACACAGAGTAGATTTTATAAAAGAATATTGGGATTATGTTTTTACTTACTTTCTTAATGAACTTAAATTAGGTAGAACCCCTAATCCAGATCTTATGTGTAATAAGTTTATAAAATTTGATTTATTTATAAAAGAAGCTAAAAAATTAGGTGCAGATTATATCGCTACTGGTCACTATGCTAATGTAACTGATGGTCATTTGAAAAGAGCTAAAGACTTAAATAAAGATCAATCATATTTTTTAGCCCAATTAACTAAAGAACAATTAACTAACGTAATCTTTCCTTTAGGAAATATTACTAAACCTGAAGTTAGAAAACTTGCAGACAAATTAAATTTAGTAACTGCCAAGAAAAAAGATTCAACTGGTATTTGCTTTATTGGAGAAAGAAATTATCAAAAATTTATCAGTAATTATTTAAAACCAAATCCTGGTGACATTATAGATATAGATACTAATAAAGTAATAGGAACACACTCTGGCTTAATGAACTACACAATAGGTCAAAGAAGAAACGTTGGAATAAGCGGAGATGCCAAAAAGCATTTTGTAGTTGGAAAAAATGTAGAAAAAAATATTTTATACGTAGCCTTTGGAGACGATCCAGAAACCCTTTATAGTGATGAATGCATAATTGATAATCTTTGTTTTAATAACGATTCTAGACCAGAAAAAGCAACTGCAAAATTCCGCTATCGAGGCAATGATGAAGAAGTTTATTTAACATATAAAGATAATGAAATTATTGTAAGCTATCCTCAAAAAATTAAATCCGTTACACCAGGACAAGCCTGTGTAATCTATGATGGCGATTATTGTTTAGGAAGTGGAATAATAAAAACTGTCATGAAAAACGGTGAAAAACTCTGGTATTTATAACAAATAAGTTAAATCCTTATTTGTTTTTTTATTATTCAAAACCCTAAAATCAATTATTAGTTTTATTTAACTTTTACTTGACATTTTTGAGTAGAGTAGGGTACAATTAATATGTAAAATAGAAAGTGAGTAATAGACATGGAGAAATTAAATAATATTTTATCAGAATTAGGAGTTTCTAAAGTAAAATTAGCAAAATATTTAGGAGTTTCTAGACAAATGGTATATAACTACCTAGAACTAGATTCAATTAATAAATGGCCAAAAGAAAAGAAAATTCTTCTTTTTAAACTATTAGATATAGAAGATGGAGAAGAAAAAACTTTAGATAAAATCAAAATTAATACAGAATATTTAGAATTGGTAGAATCAAGACTTAATAATACTAACAAGAGCAATATTCCAGATCTATTAGATATAAAAGGTCTTAATAAAGAAGAACAAACTTTATTATCAGATTTTACTTATTTATTAAAAGAAAAATTTAATGATAATCCAAATAGGGAAGAAACTTATACTATAGTTCTATATATGTATCACTTATTACAATCAATTGATAATGTTGAAGAATTAAAGTATTTATTAGGATATGTTTCTAAAGCAACTGGATTTACTAAAGCAATGGATTTCAAATTTGATGAAGATAAACAATATATATTCGAAGGAATAATTCATTCAGCATTTACACTATATAACAGTAATACTGCAAGCAAACCAAGAGTTAAAGAATCACATAAAAGATTTGAACAAGAAATTGAAGCTCGTGAAGAAGAAAAATTATCTCGTACACAACAACTTAATACTGTTAAAATACAAGCATTAAGAGAATTAGGATATAATGAAATTAATACTTCTAATGCTGCCGAAGTTTTTGAAAAAATAGCTGAAATTCAATCTAGAAAAGTTTAATTTTAAGTCCCCTATCAACTTTTTTTAAAATAGTAGGGGACTTTTATACTAAAATATACTAAATATTTAAAAGAATATAGAAATAACAACAATTGTTCGGATAACATATTTAATAAGTAAAAGAGTACCTATCACATAAAAAATATTTTTATAACAACAATAAATTTATTTAAAAAAGATTATATATCATATATAATGCATTATTATCTATTTATTTTTATTAATTTAAAAAGAAAAAAACATAACTTCTTATAATATATATTATGTTAACTTCTATATTTTAAATTAAATAATAAATAAACCTATAATCCATAATAACTAAATCTAATATTAATTATATAACTATATAACAACTAATATACTTTTATAATTACTTTATATTTAATAATCAATAAACCCCTACCCATTTATAATATTAAATAATGATAGGGGTTTTTATTTTAAAATAAAAGATGTTGAATAAGAATAAATATAAATCCTAATACAATACCTAAATAAAATGCTAAATTTTTATTATATTTAAAAGCTTCTTTATAAATTTGATTAATTGCTAAACTTATCATAATACCAGAAACCATTATTAATACAAAACTAATTATCGTTATTGTAATAAATCTACTTAAAAATATAAAGGATATTAAAGCTCCCATTACTTCACTCATACCACTTAAAAAAGTTGTTTTAAGTGCCCTACTCTTATCATGAGTAGAGTAGTAGATAGGTACAGCAATACAAATTCCTTCAGGAATATTATGCATCATAATGGCAAGACTCAACGTAACTCCTAACTTTAAGTCACTACACGAACTTAAAAAAGTAGCTATCCCTTCTGGTAAATTATGTAACATTAAAACTATTGCACTAAGTATCCCTACTTTATATAAATCATTATTTTTTTCATACTTTTCAATTTTCTTATCAACAATATTTATTAAATATGCTCCAGAAAAGAAACACAAAACCATAATAATTAAAGCTCGTCCTATTCTAACATTTTCTATAATAGTAAAAAAAGAAGTAGGTATTAAATCAGTTATTGAAATAAGAATCATTATTGTAGCAGAAAAACTTAAAGAAAAACTTATAAATTTTTTAATATTTTTTGGTTTTATATAAATAGCAAAATAACCAAAAACAGTTGAAAGCCCAGCAATAATAGTAATAATAAATGGTATTAAAAATTTCATTATATCAGCCCATATAATTATATGTATTAAAAAAAGAATTATCTCTTTTCTAGTTTCAAATAATTCTCTTTTAAGACATCAACTTTTTCTTGTGTAATATCATTACAAAAATCTTTAATATTACTTAAATTAACCTCATCAACAGGTATTATTTGATTTAAATAATAATCTCTTCCCCACCATTTATCAGGATCATATTTAGTATAAATAAATTCATCTAATAAAATAGATAAATAACACAAATACATATTATAATAAGTACCATCAATAAATCTTCTTGTAGGGTTATCTTCAACACCATCTAAATCAGAAAAAATAATTTCTCCTTTTGAAATACCAATATTATCTAAATGTAAATCAAAATATGCTAATCTATCTTGTAATAAACTCTCAATTACATATCTGATTCTTTTCATAAATTCCAATTTAGTTTTCAAATCTATGTTATTATTTTTTAAATATTCACTTAATGATTCGAAATCTTTTATAAATGGAGTACTGCATCCAATCAGCTTATCTCCTTGATATAATAAATCTTTAATATTTATACAATTCTCAAATTCATTTTCATCTAAAACATAAAGAAATTTTTCTCTACTTCTTCGATACATTTTATTTAATATTTTATAAACTGTTTCATCTTTAATATATAATTCACTTTCTCTATGAGATAACTTTTTATTAATTTTTTCATCTAAAGTTTCATACGTATTAGTAATTATCCTCTCGGAAACTTGAATTTTTCCCATGTATTAACTCCCCTTTTTTTACAGGCATTTATATTACCATATTTTTCCATAAAAATAAAGAATTAATTTTAAATATGTGTTCATAATAATAGTGGGAGGTAAGTTATGAATAAAAATGAAGCAAGAAATAGTGCAAGAAATAACGCTAGAAATAGTGCTAAAAATTGTTCTAATAGCAAAAATTCAAGTTCTGCTAGAAATAGTGCAAGAAATACTAATTCTAACAGTGCTAGAAACAATGCACGCTAATAAACTCTCAAAAAAGTACCTTAATGGTACTTTTTATTTGCGTGGATGATATTCTTCATAATCATGCTTTAATTTTTCATTTGTAATATGAGTATATATTTGAGTGGTACTTATATCAGAATGTCCTAATATCTCTTGAATAATTCTCAAATCTGCTCCATTTTGTAATAAATGAGTTGCAAACGTATGTCTTAAAGTATGAGGTGAAATATTTTTATTAATGCCTTTTACTAAACATTCCTTTTTAATCATTTTAAATACACCTTGTCTAGTCATTTTCTTACCATGATTATTCAAAAATACAAAGTTATTAGCATCCGTTTTTAGTAAATCAACTCTATATTTAGATAAATACTCACCTAAATACTTAATAGCATAATCATTCATCGGAACAATTCTTTCTTTACTCCCCTTACCAAATATTCTTAATATACAATCATCAAAATCAATATTATTTATTTCCAAATTTACTAATTCAGTAATTCTTAAACCAGAAGAATATAAAAGTTCTAAAATTGCTCTATTTCTTGAAGAATAAGCATCAACTGGAGTAATATCAAGTAGTTTATTCACTTCATCTATTGTTAGATAAGTTGGTAATTTCTTAGAAAGTTTTGGCATACTAACTAAATCACAAGGATTTTGTTTTATTTTTCCTAACTTTAAATAATAATTATAAAAATGTTTTAGCGCACTTAAGTAATTTGCTAAACTAGAAGCTTCTAAATTATCTAATGATTGAATAAATTTTTCTATTGTATCAGTTGAAGATTCTAAAATATTTTTATTATTTAAAAAAGTGACATAACGTTCTAAAGCATTTTCATATGTTTTTATAGTATTATTAGAATAATTTAAATCTAATTCTAAATAAACTAAAAACTTACTTAAATAATCCTCATTCATTTAACCACCATCATATTATATTTTAACATATTATAGTAGCAATAGAAAAATATTTATTATATAATCAATATAGGTGACTTTTATGAAATTACTTGCAGATACTTTAAGACCAACTAAATTATCAGATGTTATTGGACAAACCCATTTAGTTGGAGAAAATAAAATATTAACTAATCTAATTAATAATAAAAAAATATTTTCTATGATTCTTTATGGAAAACCAGGTATTGGTAAAACTAGCATTGCTTCTGCAATAGTACATGAATTAAATTTTCCATATAAAGAACTAAATGCCACAATTAATAATAAAGTTGATTTTGATATTGCTATAGAAGAAGCTAAAATGAATAATGGAATGATTTTAATTATAGATGAAATTCATAGAATGAATAAAGATAAACAAGATCTATTATTACCATACATGGAAAATGGTTTAATTACTTTAATTGGCTTAACAACTTCAAATCCCTACCATAAAATAAATTCAGCAATTAGAAGTAGATGCCAAATATTTGAATTACATGAATTAACTAAAGATGAAATAATTTTAGGTTTAAAAAAAGCTTCAAATACACTGGAAAATATCAGTATTGATGATGAAAGTTTAAATTTAATTGCCACTCTTTCTAGTGGAGATTTTAGAAACGCTTTAAATTTATTAGAAATCAGTTATTACTCATCAAATAATCACATTATTACCGCGGACCATATTAGAAGCATCAACTCTAAGCCCATATTCTTTCACGACAAAAATGAAGATGGACATTACGACGTTTTAAGTGCCTTTCAAAAAAGTATTAGAGGAAGTGATATTAATGCCTCACTTCACTATCTTGCACGATTAATTGAAGCTGGTGATTTAGATAGTATTTATAGAAGAATGAGTGTTATTGCTTATGAAGATATTGGTCTTGCAAATCCAGGAATGGGCCCTAAAGTACGAGCTGCCATTGAAACTTGCGAATTATTAGGTCTACCTGAGGCAAGAATCCCACTCGCAGTTATCGTAATAGAACTTGCATCAAGTCCTAAAAGCAATAGTGCTTATCTAGCTCTAGACGCTGCTTTAAATGATATAAAAAGAGGAAATACAGGAAATGTTCCAAATCATATTAAGACTAATTCCAAAGACTACAAATATCCTCATAACTATCCAAAATACTATGTTAAACAACAATATTTACCAAATGAAATAAAAGACAGAATATATTATAAGCCTAAAAATAATATTTACGAACAAAACTTAAATAAAATTAATAAGGAGATGAAACAATGAATATAGCAATTATTGGAACTGGAGTATATGGTTTAAGTAATGCTTTAATGTTAAATAAAAATAATAATCATATTAAGATGTGGGTTGAAAGTAAAGAAAGACAAGAATATTTTGAAAAAAATAGAAATAATTTAGATATGTTACCTAATATTAAAATTTCTAAAAGCATTGAATTTTCAAATGATTATGAGTATGTATTAGACAAAGCAGATTTAGTATTTATAATGGTATCAGCAAAATATGTTTCAGGAGTTGCTAAAGAAATTCTAAAATATCAAACCAAAAAAATGCACTTTTGCATTGGAAGTAAAGGAATAGAACAAGATACTTGCAAATTCATTGATCAAGTATTTAAAGAATTTGTTAGAACCAAAAAATTAGCAGTTATAAGTGGACCTTCATTTGCCATAGATTTAGCAAATAATGAACCAATTGGTTTAACAATAGCTAGTAAAAATAAAAGTACTATAGCAATTATCAAAAAAGCTTATGGTAAGAATACTGTTAAACTTAGACCTTCTAATGACATAATTGGAGTTGAATTATGTGGATCAATAAAAAATGTAATAGCATTATCTGCAGGTATTTTAGAAGGTTTAGGATATTCAGAATCAACAAGAAGCTTCCTAATTACAGAATCACTTCACGATATAAAAGAATTAATTTATAATTTAGGAGGTAGAAAAAAAACCATTTTAAGTTTTGCTGGCGTTGGAGATCTTTTATTAACCTGTACAAGCACAAAAAGCAGAAACTACACTTATGGTACCTTAATTGGTAAAAGGCAAATTAACGAAGCTGAAAACTATCTAAAAAACAATACTGTAGAAGGCTATTATACTTTAAAGTCAATTTATAAATTAATTAAAAGAAAAAAAGTTAGTATGCCCGTAATAGATTTAATATATAAAGTTATAATGAATAACGAAGATCCTAATCTCTTAGTAGAATTTCTTTTAAACAAAAAATAAGATTGCAAAATCTTATTTTTTAAATTCAATATTAATTACATTAACCTCAGCAATAGTTGCAATTCTCATATTAGGACCATATACTCCCACTCCACTAGTCACAATACTTTTAAAATCTCCATATTCTTTAATTCCATATGCATTATCCCAAACCATATGAACAATTATATTCATTGGAAATATTTGACCATCATGAGTATGTCCAGATAAATCTAAATCAGCACCATTTTCTTTTAGTAAATCCAACTCTCTTGGTTGATGATCTAAAACAATAATAGGTTTCGATTTATCCAAATTTTTTAGTAAATCTGAAGCAGTCTTCCTTTCGTCTATATTTCTCCCTGGTCTTGTAGCATCTGCTCTCCCAACCAAATAAAAAGAATCATCAATCAATATAGTTTGATCTCGTAAAAGAGTTATATTACTATCACTTAAAATCTTATCCATTCGCAAATCACTTTGCTTCTTATCACGATAATTAAAAGTAAAACCAACTAATATTTTTTCACTAATATCATGATTTCCATACACCGCATAAGTTCCATACTTAGATTTTATACTTTTTAAAAGACTTACTAATTTAAAAACATCATCAATAGCATCATAACTATTATCAAAAATATCTCCACAAATAACAACCAAATCAGCATTTTCTTGATTAATTTTATTCACCATTCTTGCTATTTGAGAATTATCAATACTATAGCCAATATGTAAATCAGCAATCATTACAACTTTTAAATTATCCATATTTTTAACTTGTTTATCTATTTTAACGTCATAATTTGTAGTATGAATTATTCTTGCATTTATAAATCCATAAGTACAAATAGCAATAATAACAATGGAACATATAATTCCATTAATCATAAAACCTTTAGGAGTATATAATTTAGATTTATATAGTTTTCCATTTCTTTTAGCAATAATTCTTATAATATCTGCAATTAATATTACTAAAAATAAATACATTAATATACCTAACCAGTAATTACTTAAACCAGCCATAAATCTACACAGTTTTCCTTTAGGGAGCAAAAAACTAATTAATGCTGACGATGCGAAAAAAATATAAATAGATAATAAACTATACATTACAATTCTATTTTTAAAAAATTTATGACATATTTGAAACCATCTTAAAATTCTTACAAATAAATAATAATTAACTAAAGCATATATAGGTAATAAAAATAATGCAATCATAAATATATCACTTCCTTAGAAAAAGCACTTTTTCTAATTTCATCATAATCTGTAATTCCCATTCCCGTATTAGGATGTCCACTAGAATAAATTTTATCAACCAAATATAAACTTAATAAAATAGTACAAACTGGTATCAAATATTTTACATTAATTTTTCTTATATAATTATCAATTATTGGGGCAACAAAATAAACTATTGCAACTCCACCTAAACCAAAAACTAATAACCCTTCAGCACAAACTCTTCCATTAATATTAAGAAAATATCCAGTATAATCCCACCATCTCATACCATTATTAGTAATTTCTAAATAATAAGATGTAGCATATTCAATGACTCCACATAATAATATCGCAGCAATAAATAATTTATAAGGTCTTTTACGAAAGCGATATAATAATACAAGTATTAAAATGCATCCAGCACCATATATAGGTAACCAAGGCCCATGTAAAACTCCTCTATTAATAAACGTACCAACTGTAATCAAATGTAAAACAACTTCCCAAATCCACCCCAAAAAAGATAATATAAAAAATAATAATATTAAAGATGAAACAGAATAATGTCTTAAATAATTAATATTTAATAAACGTTCATCTTGTTTTTTTCGATAATTTCTTAACAAAGCATCAGGATAACTTAATTGATTCATAATATCTTGATATAATTCAATAACTGCTACTCTATTTTGTTCTTTTTCTACTAATTCGTTTTCTTTAGGAGTATAAGTAGTTATTCCAAAATTTCTATCTAAAAAGCCTCTAAATCCAGTTCTTTCTGGTAAATCAGCTTTATTCTCTTTCATTTTATTAGTCACATCTAAATATTTATCTTGTAAAATTTCTTTACTGGCTAATTCATATAAATAAACATCATTTAAATAACTATATCCTTCTATTTTATTCTTAATAGTCTCTTCTCTAATCTTAGCATAAAACTCTCCTTCAGTAGCTATTAAATAAGCATTTGAGAAAAATATTTTTGATAAATTTAATGTTAAAATACCCAAAACTTCAAAACCAATAAAAGATAAATATAATTTAAATAATTCAAATTTATGATTCTTCATCATATTTCTCGATAATTTAATAGCGTCTCCACTAGATATATCAGGATTTTCTGCAACAATGAATGGCACTAAAGCATAAGAAAACGTTTTAATAATTCCACCAATTATAGTAAAATACCATAACAAAAGTTGTAAAGATAATCTAAACATAGTAAAAGAAGCTTTAGTCCATTTTTTAACATGCTTTAAAAATAAAAATCTTTCTACTTTTACTTTTTTATAAATTCTAGATTCTAAAAAAATCCTTCTTATAACTACTCTAAACACATTTATTACAAAAAACCATACAGTAAAATAAAATCCAAAACTTAATATACTTAAAATAATATTAGAAACATTTTTAGAATGTGTAATAGAATTAATTAATTGCAATAAAGATAAATAAACTTTATTAGTACCTACATATCTAACAATTAAAGAAAAAACACCTTTTTTTTTAGAAAAACTTTTAGATTCTTTAACTTTATTTTTTGTTTCACTCAAAGTTTCCTTAACTTCTTCTACAGTTTTATTAACTTTTTTAGCACCTGGTAATTTTTGAGTATAAGATTGCACTACTCGTGTAGTCTCATTAGTGGTTAAAGACGCTGAAAACTCACTTCCAATTAAAGCAGATAATGCACAACACATTATTAAAATAAGATAATGAGTTTTAACAACTTTTCTAGCCTTAGTTTTTAATGTTTTAATACAATTCATACTACACAACCTCTTAATTATTTTACCATTATTAAAAAAGTTGAACAAGAAAATTAACAAAAAAATAAATGCATTTGCACTTATTTTTTTAATCTTTATGCATTAAAACTAATTCAATCCAGTTATAAAATTTTTTAAATTCTTTTTATAATAATCAATATAATTAGCTTTCTTAACACTTTCTAAAGAAACAATATCAAATTCACTTATTTTTTTCTCATTAGATTTTAATATTAAAATCCCTACTTTTTGTCCTTTTTTTATTGGTGCCTCTATTTTATCTATCTTAATCTCATATTTATAATTATTATTATCATCTTTTCCAATTAAATCAGTAACATCATCTTTTAAAGAAATATTAATAGTATCTTTTTTTCCATTATAAATTTTAATTTTATCAAATTTACTTGTTTTCTTTAAAATATTTTTTGTCTTATAATTGCTAAATCCATAATTCAATAATTCGACTGTTTCTTTATTTCTAACTTCACTGCTTTCCTCACCCATTACTACTGAAATAAGTCTCATATTATTTTTAGATGCTGTTGCGGTTAAACAATAACCAGCAGTCTCTGTAAAGCCTGTTTTAAGCCCATCTAAGCCACTATAATATCTAATCAACTTATTTGTATTAACCATCCATGTACTACTGCCATCTGGCTTTTTTAAGTATTCCTCATAAGTACTTGAAAATTCTAATATTTTTTTATATTTTACAAGTTCTCTTGCTACTATAGCCATATCTGCAGCTGAAGTATAGTGATTTTCACTATCAAGCCCATGAACATTCTCATAGTTAGTATTATTCATTCCTAATTCACGAGCCTTATTATTCATCATTTCTACAAACTTTTCAACCGAACCACCTATAAATTCCGCCATTGCAACCGCAGCATCATTACCACTTGCTATACTAATTGCCTTTACTAATTGTTCAACACTCATTTCACTTCCAGCTTCTAAAAATACCTGACTACCACCCATTTTTGAAGCATTTTCACTTATAGGTACTTGATCAGTAAATTTTATAGAACCATTTTCCAATTTTTCCATTATTAATAAAAGAGTCATAACCTTAGTCATACTAGCAGGAGCTCTTCTTTCAGAAGAATTATTTTCATATAACACTTTACCAGTTGAAGTTTCAATTAAAATACTACTTTTAGCATTAGGAGCTAACTCTAAAGCAAAAACACAACTAGGAAATAATGTTAGTATTATTAAAAGTAAAAATATTTTTTTCATCATACACCTCTACTTAATAATACTGATAAAATTTAAAAAAAGAACTACTTATTCTTTATAATATCATTAATAACAAAACTTGCTAAGTAAATTCCACTAACAGCAGGAACTGCTGCAAAAGATCCTAAAACCTCACCAGTATCTTTAGCAATCTCTGTACTTGAAACAACATAAAATTTACCTTTAACATGATTAGTTTTTATTAAATTTCTTAATTTTTTTGCTAAAGGATCATAACTTGTTTTATCTAATGTTGTTATTTCTAACTTAGTTGGATCTAATTTTTTAGCAGTTCCCATAGAAGAAACCAACTTATAATTATAAACACTTCTATATTTCATTAATAAAAATTTTACTACTAAAGTATCACAAGCATCAATAATATAATCAAACTTTTCTTTAAGTAAGTCTTCCAAATTATCTTGATCAAGTTTAATATCTAAACATTTAATATTAACATTTGGATTAATTAACATCATTCTTTTTTTAGCTTCCAAAACTTTTTTAGAACCTACATTTTCTTGATTAGTAATAATTTGCCTATTTAAATTAGAAATATCAATAGTATCAAAATCTACAATAGTAATATTTTCTATACCACTTCTAATTAAAATTTCTAAAGCATAACCTCCAACTCCACCTAAACCAATAACACAAACTTTTTTAAGTTTAATTTTATCTAAATTTTCTTTTCCTATTAACAAATTTAATCTATCAAACATATTTTCCTCCACAAAAAAGCCTAGAGGTCAGTCCAATGTGATAAAAACCCGCTCTCACGAGGTGGGCATCACATGAACGGTATTAGGATTCTAACACACTTAATGGGCTAGCATTCAACACAACCATTCAATTAGATTCCCAATAATATCACTTGTCGGATTTATTTGATGAACCATCCTCTAGGTATCTTAAGTATAACAGATTATTTAGATTTTGTATAGTTTTTTTAAAAATCTAAAACTTCAAAATCATCTTTTTTTTCATTAGCAACTGGTTTTGCAACATTATTTGTTACACTACTAACGTTAGGAATATTAGGAGTAGTACTTTTTTTCTTTACATTTCCTTGAAAATTATCTTTTTTATCAGTTTTCTTACCCTTACCTTTTTTAATAACTATAATTAATAATATTATTAGTATAACTAATAAACTTACACCTGCAATAATATATATCATTAAATTATCAGAACTTTTAACAATATTTATATTGTAAGTACTAGTTTCATCTCCATCTGCTGCTTTTACAACAACTTTAATAACACTTCCGTTTTTTAAATTTTCATTTCCAATAACAGTTACTTCATCACCTTCATTTTCAACATCATATTTTAAAATCAATTGATTTATGTTCTTATCTATTGTAACAGAATAAACAAATTTTTCTGGATTAAAATCAATATTATAACCTCCACCAATTACTAAATTAGCTAAAAGTGGTGCTGCAACGTTATCTGTTTTATTAACATTTATAACATATTCATTTGTACTACCATCTTTTGCTGTAATTAAAATACTTATTTTATTCTTTCCATCTTTTAATTCTTCATTACCACTTACAGTAACTGTTGCTTCGCTATCTTGAGCTACAGCTTCAACAGTAAGTTTTTCAACATCTTTGGAAACTGTAACGTCGTACTCTTTAACCCTCATACTAAAATCTATTTTTAAAACATCTTCACCATTTTTAAGAATTAAAGATTTTAATAATAAATTACTATTACTAGCCTTTGTAGTAGTTTGTTCATCACTTTTATAACAAGCATAATATGTAATATCTTTATTAACTTTTATATTTCCTTTAGAACCATTAGTACAATTTTTTTGAGTTCCCCATCCCATAAAGTTGGGATCATCTAAATCTTCTAAAGTAACATCACATGTAGAATTTAAGCTATTAACTTTACATGTTTGAGTTTTATTACTTTTACCATTTCCTGGAACTAATGTAACAGTATAAACAACTTCATTACTAACAGCAGTAGTTGTTGTTGTTCCTGCATTAACAGTTACCTTTCCCGAATTTCCAGCAATAGTAACACCCAATGTTTTATTTTCTTTTATAGTATCACTAATTAAAAATTTAAAATTACCATTTTTACCAGGAGATAAGTTATAACTTCCATCACTCTCACAAATATCACAACTAACAAATTTTAAACCATTATCAGTAGCAATATTAGATGTATTACCACTAGCATCTACATTACTTAAAACACAGTTAACTGTATCTCCAGGCTTTCCAGAATCACACTTAATGTCTGCACTAACATTAAGTGTCAATAATAAACCAAGCAAAACCCCAAAATACATAACTCTATTTCTCATTTAATCACCCTTTATTATATAAAAATAATAACATAAAACATAAAAAAAAGAAACCACTAAATAAAAATCACATAAAATAAATTAGGTGATTATATGTGTAACAACAGATATCCATTTAATGGCTTTTTTAGTGTAATTGCAATTTTTATTCTATGTGTTTTAATTTTTTATCAAGTAATAATAACTTTAATAATTCCTTTTAGAATAAATGTATTTGTTCTTTTAATAGAAATAGGCCTATTATTCTTTTTCCTCTTTAGAATAATAAGGCCTTACTAATTCTTCAGTTTTAAAAATATAATCTAATACAGTACGTATTTGTTTAACATTTACAAATTCACTTTTATTAAGATCAACTAAATCAGGCATAACAATTAAAATAAAGAATAATTTTAATTCATGTTCATTTAAAGAATAATTACTTAAATATTTTTTTAATAAGGGGCCAAAGTTAATTTTCATCATATCACTTCTATAAAAATTAACTAAATCAAGTATAGGAGTATCAATACAAGCTTTATCCCAACTTATTAAATAATCTTTTACATTTCTTAAATAATGATCTAATTTTAAGTTATTATGTATTAAACTTACTCTTTCTTCTTTAACATTACTTACCATACTATACCATTCTTCTAATTCTTTTTTACAAAATTCAATAGATTCAAATATCTTAAAAGAATTAGTTAATAATAACATCTGTGCAGGTGAAGGAAAAACATTATCTTCACTAGCTTCTATTAAATCATTATAAAATTTTTCTTTATATAATATATTTGCTAATATATTCTCATATATTTCTTTATATTTATCTTCAGTAACTTCTTTAGTAAAAGAAGTTTTATTATGAAGAGAACTAATTAAATTAATTAAGTCACTACTCTTTTGATCAATAGGCGTATCAACATCGTTAATATATTCAAATACATTGATATCATCACGATTATCTTCAATTAGTTTAGGATAATTAGTAAATCCTCGACTATTTAAATAACTATATAGTTCCCCTATATTAACATTACCCTTTTTTTTAACAACTATATTACCACTAGTACTTTCTAACATAGTACATTTATTTAATAAAGTATATTTATAAGGTTTATATATTTTTTTTAATACTTCTAAACTATCATTCATTCACAACAGGTATAATTAATTTATCACCTAAAGATAAATTAGTATAATTATTATATTCTTTTAAATCATCCATAGTTATATTATATTTTAACATAATTGACTCTTCAGTATCCTCTTGTTTTACAATATGAACCTTATAAGTTATATAATTATCGTCATCCACATTAACATTTTTAAGCAATTCTTCTTTACTTTGTTCCATATCTCGATCATTTATTTTATCTTCTTCTACTATAGGTTCAACTTCCTTAACTTCTCTCTTTTCTTCAAGATTTTCTTCTGAATTTTTTTCTGAACCTTCAATAACTACTCTTTCTTCCTGTTTTTCTAAACAATCATCAATATCATTATTTATATCATCAATTACTAAATCAACTTCACGACTTTTCAAAAACTCATCTAAATCTTCTTCATCATCAAATAATAAAATATCTTTTCTATCCCCAGTAATCAAATAATTTATGGTTACATACAAATTATCATTATCTGAATCATACACAAAATTAGTAATTTCTAACTCTAAAGTTTCTGGATCAATATCATTTTTAATTTCCTGACTAAATGGTATCTTGTAACTAAATTTTTCTTTATTTAAAGATATTTCATGAATTTTATATTCTCCACTTACAATAAAATTACCTTCAACTTTATTATCTTTAAATTCATGTTTTTCTTCTAAAGAAATACTAATAATTTCTGCAATATTATTACTAAATTTAATTTCCTTTTCAATCAAATAATTTTCTTTCATATAATCAATCCTTTCACTAATTATATGAATTACAAAAAAAAAGATACCAAGTATCTTAATTATTAATTTCTATATTTGATACACTAACATTGGTATTTACTGTAAATACAGTAGTACCATTTACTGTACTAATATCAGGTAGATTTATTATTTTTTCCGTTGATGTATTTAATATATAGTCTACTATTAGTGGAGTATTAGATTCATACAACGTCTTAATATTATTTTTAAATGCTTCAGCAGTTGTATAATTGCTATTAGCTATATATAATCTTTTATAAGTATTTGTTGACTGAACCCATATTCCACTAGAATATTCCGTACCTCCTCCACTGTTGTTACTACCATACATGTTAGATAAACATTTAATGTTTGGTTCATACTTTGCATCTTCTAAATTTAACGTATAAAAATTATTTGTATTTGGAAAAAGCACAAAACTTTCTTCTCCTTTAAATGTATATTCTTTTATTTTTCTAACAATTTTTTGTTCTTTAAAATCTATATAGTCAGCATAATCTCCCACTTTACGTAGTGGCTCATCTAAATATATATTAGTTGTTTGTTCATTGTATGGTTCGTATTTTGTAGCTACTGAACCTTCTTCTATTTGTAATTCGTATCCATCTAAATCTGATATATCTTTTACAAAACCATTTCCTATTCCTACATATAAATATTGAGTTGCAGAACTAGCAATATTTTTGTGTCTTGTCATTGTAAATGTGTAACTATAGAATGTTGCGTCATATTGTACACTACCATATCCAGTTGTTGAATTAGATATTTTAATCCACTTTAAAGGTTTAGTAGATGAAATAGTATATTTCTTTCCAATAGTAAGTTTACTTACATCAAATCTTAATGAGTTATCTGACGAATCTAAAGAATACTTTTCAACATTAAACAAGTTTTTACCACTAACAGTTACTGGTATTTTATACTTTCCATATGGTATATATTCTGTTGCACTTGTTCCTTCTTCTAACTGAATATTTTTAGCTGTAAGATAGTTTCCAGTATTTACAGCAAATCTAATAGTAATATAATTAGTGGTTCCAGATGTTGTAAATGTTTTATTTAAAGATGTCAAAGGAACATTAGTATACTTTAAATAAGAGTTAGTATCTTGTTCATATTCAAATATATCGATATATGTTCCAAAAGAATTGTTTTTTTCTTTAATATCACCTGATAATGTATAGGTAGTGTTAGGTTTAACAGCAATTTTACAACTATACCAATTTGTGTATATTTTTTCACTGCTTGTATTATTTATAATAAAGCCTTCATTTATAAATGTTATATATTTATTTGATCCTAGAACTTTTTCTTTATATTGTACGAAATCAAATAAATTTTTAGTCTTATTTCCTACACTTTCTATCTCAACTGGATTATCTGGTGTTGGTGTTCCATTTTGGACACTATTTCCATATATTCTGTAGTTTTCTATAGGTTTTCCATTTCCTAGGAATGTTATACTACTTCCACTTGTTTTATTCTCTTTTTTATTATCGATATTTACTCTAAAACTTAATGTTTTATTCATATCTACAT
>CAKOLD010000005.1 GCA_934096015.1 uncultured Bacilli bacterium | reverse complement strand
TTTCTTTTTTGTTTATCATTAACATTTATATTTTTAAGTTTAACATTTATATCATTTAATATATTATTCATTTTATTGTCAATAAAAAACACTGGTTTTATTTCATCAAATAATTTCACCTATACCACTCCTCATACTAATAAAAGTATACCACAAATGTCACTGTAAATGTCACTGTATTTATATTTTTTGTACTATATTCGTATTTTCATGATATACTTATATCAGTTAGTAGTTTATTACTACCTATTATATAAAAAAATAAAGGTTGTCCGACTTCAACCTTTATAGTTCCATTTGAAATTAACTTACGAACTTAATTGTTCGTAAGTTTTATTTTATAAAAGTAATAATGTTCTCTTTCTAGAAAGGTGGACATTATTTATGCTTAAATTTAAAATAATTGAAGAACTTAAACCTAATGATAAAATATTTAATATTATAAAAAATTTTAAGTATAAGGTTATTAAGGATAAAGTTAAAACTCTATTACATATCCAACTAATCTTACTATTTCAAATACAAAATCAATAAAATTAATAACAAACCATTTCATATCAAAGAGTATAATAAAAAATATAATCTTAAAGAAATATTACAAATTTTAAACAAAATTTAAAAATCAACTAAGTAAAACTTTATTGTATAGAATCTTTGTAAACACTAAGATTTTTAAATAGATACTTTGATATATATTTATCTATTGTGTAAATAATTAGTCTGTATACACCATTTCTTTTTTTATTATCTTATTTAAAATGGTCATTACTAAACTGTAATTAATCATTTTAATAATTTACTTTTGCTTTAATAATATCAGTATTTTTTGCTTTTTTTATTTATCCAATCAACAGTATCTTTTATTGTATCTTTTATTCTTCTATTTTTAAAATCCAAACATTGCTTAGCTTTTTTATTACTAAAATTTGCATTAGATGATAAAGTATATAATGAATATTTTGTAAACAATGGTGTTTGTTTTTTTAAATTGTAATATAATTCAAATAAAGGCGCTATTAACTTTGCAATCATTATTGGCAATACTATTTTAATTTTTTTTCTTTTTTGCACATCACAAATTAGATCACATAATTCTTTTATTGTTATACGCTTGTTTGATAAAATATAACATTCCCCTTTACTACCCTTTTCACAGGCATTAATAACACCATCTGCCACATCTCTAACATCAACAAAATCATAACCACCATTGACACAAGCAAACAATTTACCATTTATTACTTCTTTTATTAATTGTGTTAGATGACTATTTCCAAAATCATTTGGACCTATAATTCCAGATGGATGAATAATACAAGCATCTAAATTTCTATGTTTAGTAGCATCTATTACATACTTTGCGGCTTCTGACTTTGTTTTTGCATATAATCCACGAACATTATCAGGATTAAAATCAGTTATCTCTGTCATTAATTCATTATTAGACTTTTCTGGAATTGCATGAACACTACTAATATAGATGAGTTTTGCTTTTGATTCTAAAACTTTTTCAACTATATTTTTAGTACCATTGACATTAACATTATAAATAAGTGGATTATATTTCGATTTTATATATACAACTGCAGCACAATGAATTACAAATATTTCTTCCCCATTAATATTTTCAAAAACAGATGATAAAGATTCTTTGATGGTCACATCACCATAATATATTTTACATCTTAAATTTTCTAATGATTCTATAGAATCACCTTTTAAGACAAAAGCTCTTATTTCATTATTAGCATCCAGTTCTAATCTTCTTATAATATTATTTCCTAAAAAGCCATTTGCTCCTGTTATTATATAAATCTTTTTCAAAATATTTATCACCTCACTTCACTCTAAAAAGCAAATTAAAAATACTTCTTGTCTTAATTGTATCACAAAAATTAAAAAAAAGATTATTTAGCAATATTAAAACTGACCAATTAACAACTCTGCTCAAAAACATTATTTAAACTTGAGATATAGAATCAATCAAAAATTGATTTTTTGTGATCAACATTTAACAAAAAAAGTATATTAAAAAGAAGATAAAAAATGGCACATTTTTAGAAATTACACACTAAAGGAAAAATATTTATGAATACAAATTGATAAAAATAGCTTTGGTCCCACTAACTGAAAAAATACATTACATAGCTTAATTATTATGTTCATATATAAAGATATTTAAATAATCACAAACTGTATCATACTTATTTTGATTAAATTTTAAATACATCTTTTGTTTTATCGGTTCAATTAAAATCATACCTTATTTTAGGGATTCTTTCCATTTCAGGAATAGCAATATACTCTAATATCCATTCTGGAAATTCTGGAGACAAAATCTTAAAATATCATTTAAACTATCATAATATTTATTCATTTTACACCTACCACAAATTTTTTTCAGTATTAAAATTATTAATTATTATATCATGCTACATAGATTTATACAAATTCATTACCTTTAAAATAATTTATATTTTCCATTTAGGTGGATAAATATAAGTTATTCTCTCATCCTTTGGTAAATAATGTTTCTTTATTTTTGTTCTATTCGATTTTAAATCTGGTAAAGCTTGTCTACAATATTTATCTAACTCACAAAAGATATTTTGACAATCAATAAGTTGTAATGGTCTATTACCAATTTTTTTAAAATCTAAATTAAGTCTTTTAAACTCCTCTTCTTGATGTTCATACATATACCTAATAATGTCTTCATTAGTCATTTTACCCTTATCTAAAAAACACTTTTTTATACCTCTAAGTGATCCTGGACCAGCAACAGTAAATTCATTTTCCTTCCAATCTACAACTTCACTATAATTAATATCAGTTACTAATTGATATGCCATAAAATTTCCTATTAAAGGATAACTCTTAATTATATTAAATGCTTCTTCCATTGTTTTACATTTAATAATTTCTTTTTGTATTTTATCTTGATTAAACATTTTATTTAAAAGTGCCAAATGATTATCGTGTTTTCTATCATAACCAAATGCCTTATTAGCACAACTAATATAAGCATCATTATATATTTTAATACCACTTGATATAGCACACTCTAATACTTTTGAGTATGCTACCATATTAAAGTTTTTTAAAGTAATATCGCCAAAATTATTTACTAATAACTCCCAAGTAGATTCTTTATTAAATAATTTAAACAATAATATTCTAAATAACATATCATCATCTGAATATTTTTTACCATTATAAATAATATTTTTTAATAAATATTGACTAACTCTATCATTAACTCTATAACTGTTACAAAATTTATATTCCTGTAAAATTTTATCATCTGTCCATGGAGCAGGTTCTCCATTTATTTTCTTCCAAAATATATTTTGTCTCTCACAAGCAAAATACCAATATAAATCATAAACTTCTTGTCTTTTTTTCACGCCACTCACCTCCAAATAATTTTCAAATTTATTAATTTTATCAAAATATCTTTTATCTTTAAATTCCTTTACTATTTCACTGAGTATTTTTTCAAAATCAAAAAAAGAATCTTTTAAAATAGTATAATGAAATCACAATCTGGCATTTTTATTTTCAAATACTTTAGCAAAAAAATCAAATACATTATAATTAGATCTATCTTTTTCATTTATTAATGAATTAGCCAATGAATAAACATTCTATATCAATTAAATCTCTATAATTATTTAAAGTTTCACCTGTTATAAGAAAAAATATAAATAGTTGTTTCATTTCTAATTTTGATGTTAACTTAATAAGATTGGAAAGCTTATCATACATTAACGGTTCTCCACCAGTAAAAACCACACTTTGCTTCTTCAATAATTCTTTTTACATCTTTAAAATCTAATTATTTTAAACTTCCTACATTAGTTGCATTGCTAGAACAATATTTACAATTCTTTAAACATCAAAATTCACCCCATAAACTGGGTCTAACTTTAAATTTATTATATAATTAATTTAACAAATTCTCTATTGTTATTCAAATAAAAATAAAATCCATAAATTTTGCTCAAGAAAAATTAACAACCAAATTAAATACAACTTATCCAGTTATTAGTGCTTACGAATCAGGAAAAACTACCGTATCAACTTTATTTATTATCGAGTTTGCAAAACTAACAAATCACTAAATTGGTTATTAAATAAAGAATATTAATGCTAGAAAAGCTTTATCATGCTTTCTATAAAGAAATCACAAATAATAAAATTATTTAAATCATACTCCATTTAATTTATTTATGTTTAAGATTTTTTAACGTATTTTCCATTTGTTCTACTACAGAATCTTTTGCCACATGAGAAATAACATCATAATTATTATATTTTTCTATATCCAATTGATTATCAATAGACTCATCAATAAAATTTTTTATTATACTAGCATCATACCTATCTTTAGGTCTAGAATCCTTTTTAGAATTATATATACTTTCTAAAGATTGCATTCTATAATAATTTCCATCATATTCCCTCATTTGATTTGAAAATGATAACAAAGTATACATTGGAGAAAGATAATGTAAATCCACGCAAAGTTCTTGATTAATATCACAATTAGGATAATAATATTCTTTTAATAAAATTCCCTTATTAGGTAACCTGCTAAACAAAAATAATCCAATACTTGTTGGTGAATTTTTATATACTATCTTATATTCATGACCATTAACTTCTTTATGATCCATGTTACTTATAAATTGGAAATCCACAGTATTATCAATTAATTCTTGCAACATAAATAATTGATCCTCATTTATAAATAAATCTAAATCTCCATGATACCTTTCCAAAGGATGATTGGTTGCAAAGTATCCCATTAAGCCACCTGTGTAATAACAATCAAAATCAGTGCCTATTAATTTATTAAATTCATCAAAAGTTTCAATAACCAATTCATGATTTTCAGTCAAGGGCATTTTAGGATACTCTAAATTCATACTCTTAATCCAATTTAGTCGTTCAATAAAATCATCTTGAGTATGATATTTGTCAGGATTTAAGGCTAACAATAAACTAATATTGGAAACAATATTATCAATTGTCAATACCTTCTTTTCAACTAAAGAATTTAAGGATATAAGTAAAGTATCAATTGAATCATCTACACTAAGATTAAACAACTTTTCAACATAATCATCACATAATAATGTATCTGTAACATTAGATAATTTTGCAAATGTATACACTATATTTTTTAATAACTCTTTTCTTTCTTCCATAAATATATCTTCTATAATTATTATAACATGGCGTTCTCTAACATACAATTTTATGATATAATTACCATATAATCTAACAATAAAAGGAGTAAAAAATGAAATTAATAAATAAAGTAAAAATAAATTTTTATCCAGAACTAAAAAATCTCAATTTTGAAGATCAAACATTAAGTGCAATTTTATCCAATAAGAAATTTAAAAATCAATATAAAAAAAATATCAAACCTTTTATAAAACATTTAAGAGAATACAACAGCAAGCACTATGACTACAGCTCTCATCTAGACAATGATGTTATGAATCAGCAAATAAAAGCAGCTTTTGAATTATCTATAAAAAATAATGCTAATAAATATATTTCATTCATAACAGAAAACTATAAAGAAAATTATAAAATAACTAACTACAAAGTTTTTAATGATCCAAATTTTAACACACTATTTTCTATAATCAATTACGAAATTTTTAATGATAATATCAGTGAAATTATAAATAAAGGACAAAGTGAAAAACTAATTGAATTTATAAATAATAATGGAACAAAATGTCTAAAAGCAATAAATTCATCACTATTTGAAGATAAAGTTTGGAATATAATTAAAGCAAATCCTTCAATTGGAAATAAAAACATTACAGAATTACTAGAAACTAATTCAATGTTTAACGTATTAGTAAATTTAATAAAACAAGATTTATTTGAAGGGTTAAAATACACATACGAAAACATTCCTGAAAGTCACAATTTTATTGAAGTAGCAATAAAAAATCCAAAAAAAGTTTGCCTTCAACAATTTTCTATGGATTTTATTTCCAAAATTGGTACAGAAACCTTGAAAAAATTATATACAAGACAAGTATTTTCAAATGAAAATGAATTTACTAAATTATTTGAAATAGTAGATTTTAATAATTACGAATTAATTCAAGACATTATAAATTTTGACAGTTATAATTTTAGTTTTCAAAATATTTCTAAAGAAGACATGCAAAAACCATTACTAGAAACAAATATAAATTATTATAATAAAAAAGAAGTATTTATAAATAAATATTTTGGTATTAAACAAAAAGATATATGCTATATAAAACTGTTCTTAAATCAAATTAATCAAGTAAATGATTTTCCAAATGAATTTAAAGAAAAATACAATAATATTTTACAATTACTAAATAATATTTTAACTTGTTCGGATGAAGAAATAATAAAAATTAGTAAATCAATGAATTTAAAAAATAAAGAAAATTATAAAAAATTAATTGAAGAATGTGAAAAAGATGGAAACGAAATCTTAAAAACTCAATTTGTTAAAGATTTAAAAATCAAAAATCAACAAATAATTAATCAAGCAGAAAAAAAAGAAAGAATAACAGATAACGGAAAAGTAATAGTATATGAATTAACAGGACAACCTTTCACAATGCTAGTTCATGCAATATGTAATAATAAAGAGAGTATTAACAATGAATATGTAAAAAAAATCATTAATGATCCTGAAAATTGGAATACCGTAAGTGGAGGAAATAACCACGTATCAACTTCATTAATTTCTGATAGATATATGGCTGTATATGGTATTCCAAACGATAATGATGTTCTTATGTTTGGCTTTAACGAACTAACTTCTAATTGCCTAAAATATACAGACATAACAGATGTTGGTATTGATAGAAATGCTCCAATAAATTCTAATTATAATATGAGAGCTAGAATTGGATATGCACGAATAAATACAATAGCTACAATTGATGATTTAATAGAAAAAACCATTGAAAATCAAGGACAAAGTGGTATATGGAATGAAATAGGACTATCTAGAATAGATGAAACAACCGGAATGAAAATTCAACCAAACTTTATTGTTTGCATGGATACAATAAGTGCTAGCTCTCTAAATGCAGCTCAAAAGTTAAACCTTCCAATTTATTTTATTAAACGTAAATATTATAATAATTCTCCTAATAAAAACGCCTTAGAAAATAGCCAAACAATAGAATCCGGTCACTTAAAAAGATGATTTAAATTAACTATTTAATCACACTAATATGTGTGATTTTTTAATAAAAATTTAACTATTGCCAATTGCAATAATTATTTTCTAAATATTATTCTTATTACATTTTTTTAACTAATTTAAATATACCACTGCCTCTCTTCTTCATTTAACAAGGAAAATTTAGGACATACATTCAGTTTATTCCCATAAAATCATTTCATTTTCTAATATAACATTCAAAAAAAATAGATGTTTTTTCATCTATTTTTAATATATTAAAATTTAATTCATTTGTTTTCTTTTATAGTTATATAAACAAACTCCAATAAGTGATAAAGCACCTGTTAGTAAATAAAATACAATGTTATCACCTGTTTCTGGATTTCTAACATCCATATTTGTTGCAACTATTCCATAATGACTTAAATGTGATGTTTCAAAAATTATATATCCATCTTCTACTTTTGCGGGTATAGTTTCTTTTATCTTATCATCAGAAATATAAACCACTTCATATTTTTTATAACCTTTTAAGTTCTCTGGTAAAGCAATTTTTATTTTCATTTTAGTATCACTAATTTTAACTATTTGACCATTTTCAAATATATTTATATCTACTAAATATTTAACATTTTTATCTGATAAATTTTTGTTTATTTCAATTTGTTTAATATCTAAAATATAATTACTACTAACCTCTTTTTTAAATGTAATGCTACCTCTCATTGCTCCAGTACTTTTTATTTCTTTTACAGTATCTTGAGTAGCCTGTTCTAAAGATGTAGGTGTCATTGTTAAATCAGGATACATTCTCCATGTTGTTTGAAATTCATCATAATTTGTTTCTTCTTCCCAATCAGATACTCTATAATTATAATACTTGCCATTTATCTTTAATTTAGTATCTCTTGTAAAAACATATCCTTCTTTAGCTTTAAAATATAAAATGTATTGATATTCTTTTCCATTTTCAAAAGTAATGATATGTTTTTCATAACCTTGATTAAAAAATTCAGCAGATGTTATACCTGTACCATCTTTAGCTTCCCAACATTCAAACTGATATATATATGGTGATTCATCAGGAGTTTTTCCTGTAAATACAGGTTTATCATTTACATTAAAACTGATTGTTGCATTATTTAACTCTATTACATCAATATGTTTTGATTGAACAGGTTTTATTGTTTTTATTGTTTTAACAGCAGTTACAAAAAGTGTTGTCCCAGAACTACTTACACTTATACTACTTATTTTTGTACCATTTATTCTTACCGAACTTCCATTTCCAAATTTATTTTCACCTTTTGCCTTAAGAGAAATACTATACATATAAGTTTTTCCTTCTTCAAAAGCAGTTATTTTTTTATCTTGTGATAGAGCATTATTTTTTACTTCATCAGAATACCAATATTTTACAGGAACAGGTTCTCCACCTGTGTTAATATCCATCTCTTCCCAATATTCATACTCTATGTCATATAGTTCTTCCCATGGATCACACTTATAAGCTTTTGCTTCTGGCTTATCGCCTGGATTATAATTAAATTTTACACCTTCAATATCTATATTTGCTGTACTTAAATCTAAATCTTCTGCAAATGATGTTATTGGTACAATACAGATAGTAAATAAAAATATCAATATAGTCTTAATAAATAACTTTTTCTTACTCTTCATTTTCTTTTCCTCCTAATATTCTTTTTTATTTTTATTAATTATTAGAGTTGTTACAATTCCTAATACAGATACGATAGATAATACAATATATGTCGTAACATTATCACCCGTTTGAGGATTAGTAATCTCTGTTCCTTCCTTAGTTACCTCTTTTGCTTTAACCGTAAACTTAGTTGTCGCTTCACCACTATTATTAAATACTACTTTAATTATATGATCACCAACAGACAATGTATCAACATATTCTTTATTTAATGTAATAATCGTGCTACCAGATTTAGAATTGTATTTACTATCATCTAATAAAATTCCATCTATATATACTTTTCCACCATTTAAAAACAAACTATAATCAGCATCTATTCTAAATATAGCATTTTTGGATTCATCAACAGTATATATTTGATTTGCTCCTTCAGTAAACTTAAATTCCTTAGGATTAACTTCTTCTTTTACATATTGAAATGTGAATTCATAAGTACATCTAGTGTAATAATCATATCTTGTTTCAAGTCCAATACCACCATCCAAATCACTAAAATCCAAAGCAGCACCTGTAAATTGCATATGAAATCCTTTAAAAAAATCGCTTTTTTTAGTTCCAACATTTATTGCAGTTAATATTGCTTTATTTTCAGACTTTTTTCCTACTATCTTTATAACAGCTTCGCTTTCATTGTCTGTTTTTAATAGACCATTATTATCTTTTTTATAATATAGTATCTCATCTAGATCTGCAAATGATTTTAATCCTTCTGTTAACTCGTCAGTTTTTGAAAAATCTATTACGTACTCTTGACCATTAGTCAAATCTATTACACCTTTTGAGGATATATCCTCATAAATATTTTTTATTGTTGTATTATAAGCAACACTTCTTCTTTCAAATTCAATATCCAATTTGCCATTAAATTTGCTTGAATCTAATTTGAATGTAGATTTAGTCTCACCTTCTATTTTTGTCATAGGATAATACCATTTATTAATTTTTAATTTTATAGATGCATTAGTACCGGCAATACTTGTATCTTCAATTTCTTCAATTACAAATTTGTACTCTGCATCATTTAAATCAATTACCATATTATTTGAAATATCGGTAACTAAATCCTCACCTTTGAATAATTGTAATTTTGCCTTCTTACTATATTCTACATAACCATCATGAATTGTTCCACCTTTAAAATTTAGTGTTACTTCATTTTTTGACTCAGCAAATACATTTGTAACAAATATAAACATACTAACTACTAGCAATACCAACAACTTATTTACTCTTTTCATATATCTCTCCTTTTACTTATTAGTATAAATAAATTATATTTACTTAACAATAAAATTATCAAAATAGTCATTGCTTTTATTGGCAATTTTATAAAACATTAAAAAAATTGTATTCTCAAAAATACAATTTTTTATTATAAATTATAACCTTTATTTTCAATACACTCATTTATTTTATTAATAAATTCATCTATTAAAATAGTTTCTGTATCAGTATTACCATATTTACGATAACTAATTTTTTTATCATTTACTTCATTATCACCAATAATTAAAGTTAAAGGAATTTTCTTTGTTTGACTTTCACGAATCTTATAACCAAGTTTTTCATTTCTATCATCAATCTTAGCTCTAATCTTATTTTTAGATAATAATTCTTGAATTTCTTTACAATAATTTAAATGTAAATCATTATTAACTGGAATAATATTAACTTGAAGTGGTGATAACCATATTGGGAACGCTCCAGCATAATGTTCAATCAAAATTCCAATAAATCTTTCGATAGAACCATAAATTACGCGATGTAACATAACTGGTCTTTTCTTGCTTCCATCATTATCAACATAAGTTAAATCAAACCTCTCTGGTAAATTCATATCAAGTTGTATAGTTCCACATTGCCACACTCTACCAAGAGAATCTTTAATATGAAAATCAAGCTTTGGCCCATAAAAAGCTCCATCTCCTGGATTAACTTTACAATCATGTCCTGCCTTATGACAAGCATCTGCTAATGCTTTTTCAGATTTATTCCAAATATCAATGCTACCAATATATTTTTCCTCTGGTCTTGTTGAAAGTTCAATATCATAAGTTAAACCAAAAATAGAATACATTCTATCAATAAAACTAATTAACCTAATTACTTCTTCTTCAATCTGATCTTCTCTCATAAATATATGAGCATCATCTTGTGTAAATGTTCTAACTCTAAATAAACCATTTAAAGCCCCACTAGCTTCATGTCTATGAACTTGTCCCAATTCTCCAATTCTAAGTGGTAAATCCTTATAAGAATGTAGAGAATTTTTATAAACAAGCATTCCCCCAGGACAATTCATTGGTTTTATAGCAAAAGTTCTGTCATCAATTTCACTAGTATACATATTTTCTCTATAATTAAACCAATGTCCTGATAATTCCCATAACTCTCTATTCAACATTATTGGAGTTTTTACAAATTCATACCCTTCTTTAGTATGTTCATCATACCAGAAATTTTCAAGTTGATTTCTTAAAATCATACCATTGTTTAAAAAGAATGGAAAACCTGGACCATATTCACTCATCATAAATAAATCCAATTCTTTTCCTAGTTTTTTATGATCTCTTTTTTTAGCTTCTTCTAAGAAATTTAAATATTCATTTAATTCTTCTTCCGTCTCAAAACATACTCCATATATACGTTGTAACATTTTATTAGAAGAATCACCCTTCCAATAAGCACCACTTACTTTTAATAATTTAAAATGTTTTAATAATTTAACATTATCAACATGTGGTCCTCTACACAAATCAGTAAAATCTCCTTGTGAATAAGTTGAAATAACATTAGTTTCTTCATCCATACGACTTATTAAATCAATTTTATATGGATCATTTTTAAATTCTTCTAATGCTTCTTCTTTGCTTATTTCATGTCTTATTATTTTTTTACCATCTTTAGAAATCTTCTTCATTTCCTTTTCTATTTTTGGTAAATCTTCTTCTGTTAAAGTAACATCTCCTAAATCAATATCATAATAAAATCCATCTTCTATTACAGGTCCTACCCAAAACATAGCATTAGGATACAAATGTTTAACAGCTTGTGCCAATAAATGAGCACAACTATGGTTTAAAACGCTTAATTTTTCATTTTCTTTTATATTTATCATATTACTTCCTCCTTCTAATAAAAAACACCCCTGCAATTTGCAGGAGTGACTAAGCACGGTACCATCCTTTGTTTTACTTAATTAAAATAACGGTTTTATCCGGGATTCTTTTTCAAGTCCAGTTCATAGGTAGTAAAAACATTCTTTCTTAAGTTATCTTTCACCATCATAACATCGCTTATATAAGAATTAAAATGTTCTCGTGTCCTAATCAAAACTTTTATAACGTGACTTATTATAACACGTTTATTATTCTTTTTCAATTATAAATATTTTTCACTTAATTATCTTTTCTATATCATTTAAAATACAATTTAAATCCTTCTATAACTTTCCTAAAAGTTCTTCTGGATTATATCTATCATAAAATTCTTTTTCAAGTCCATAATTTTTAACTTTAATACTAGATACTCCATAAAAAGACGCTATTTTCTCACCAAAACCTCCAGATAATATACCATCTTCTAAAGGTTACATTTTTTTACTTAACTCAGAAATTCCATATTGATTACATATCTGATCAATATTTATTAAACCTTCTCTATAAGAATAAACTTTTAAATAAGCTGGTTTTAATTGAGCTAAATCTTTTGCTTGCTCTTCTTTTGATAATTCTTGAAAGCTAACAGTCAAACTAGGGTCACCATAATTTGGATCATAAACCCAAGTATTTCTTTTTAACCATTCATCATGAATATGAGAAGCCATCAAATTTACCTCATCTTTTGTTAACTCATCCCCATTAATAGCTTTGTCATACACAAGTTCAATTGCAACCCTAGCAGCTTCCAAATTTTCAAATTGCCAATCAGTAGGTAATTCAGAAAAACTACAATTTGCAATATCCACTTGATCAGTATTATGTTCACTTTTCCATTCTTCATCCTTCGTTGTTTTAATACGCGGTAAAAAAGTCCCATCTTTCTGTTTTCTTGAATTTCTCCAAACATCATGCATATCAGAACCTAATGAATAAGCTAGAGCATCTTTTATTAATTTATCATTCATAATAAATCCTCCCAATAAAATTATAATACATTTTTTCTAGAAACTAAAAAAAACTTTACGTCTTTTACATAACATAAAGTCTTTTATCAAATAGTTTTTCTTCTAATTTTAGTTAAAATATTATTTAATATAATAAATAAAATAGAAAATAACCCTAAAACTATAAAATTTATCAAAATTGGACTAAGACTATTAAAATTTAAAACATCTATATTTTTTAATAAATCATTAGAATTTATAAACCAATATGCTGGAAGAATATGAGCTATTTTCAAAACACCATCTGGTAACCATTCTGCTGGTATAAATGCTCCACATAAAAATGCAGATCCCAAAGCCACAACATTAACTATACCATTGATAGCATTCTTATTTCTCACTAAAGTACTTATAAAAAGTGCAAGTGTTAATGCACAAAATGTAAATATTAATGCATTAAATATGTATACTAATCCTCTAAGGTTTAGCAAAGATCCGTCAAGTAAAATAAAACCAAGTATAACATATAATAACCAAATTATAGTAGAAAACAAAAAACTAGATATTAATAACTCTTTGTTAAACTTTTTATAATTTATACTGCTAATAATTGTTCTCTTTCTAACACTATCAATGTTAAAGCTAGACAAAACTAAGCAAATAATATAAATAACTACAGCCATTATAGAATAACTTGCAAAATTAAAGTATGTAGCAATCTTAGAAGTTTCATTAGTATTTGCTGAAGACACCATCTCTAACTTTGTTTTTGATTCTAAACTTTTATTAATACTACTAATAACTTTATCAACATCATCAAATTCTTTAATGTAAATATTTTGAGTTTCAATATATCCAGTTAACAACATTTCCGTAAAACTAGACATATAATTATTTGAAGTCTTAATATCAATAGGAGGATTTAATCTATTAAGAGAATTTTCAGTATAATTTTTTGGTATATAAATAATATAATCAATATTTCTGTAAAATAAAGCATCTTCTCTGGCTTCTTCATTATCTTCAAGATTCACTAAATTAGTCTTACTTTTTAAATAACTAACTAAGTTTTTACTTAACAAACCATTTTCATCATTATTTACAATTACTATATCCGGTTTACTATCAACAAATGAATTGTTTTGTTGATTTTGAGTTAAGTTAATTCCCCCAAACACTATTAGCATCACACTATAAAGAATAATAGTAGCTTTATATTTTTTTACAACTAACCAAAAAGTTTTAAATACTGTCATATTTCTGCCTCCTTAATGTATAGAAAGAAATTATAATTAAAGTCACAGTAAATAACAATAAACTAATTAAATTAATATAAAATCGCTTGCCAACACCATAATAATATAAGGAATAAAAACCATCAGTTATCAAATTTGCTGGATTAATTTTATTCACAATAGGTATTCTATCAAAAATATATTTTAAACCAACACCCATCATACCAGATAAAAAACTCCAAAACATAGTAACACTAATTAAAATACCAATCTTTAATGATTCATTAAATTTAGTGGTTCCCATAAATATTCCTAAACTCATTCCACATAAAGATCCTACGATAGACAATAACAATATATAAAATAAATTATCCCCAAAATCAATTTTTAAAACAAATGTAGTATATAAAAACAAAATTAAAATTCCTATCAACTGGACAATAAAACTAGCACATAATCCACCAAGAACTAAATACTTTCTCTCTATTGCCGATACCCCTACTCTTTTTCCAACAGATTTCACAGTAGGCATTATGTAATTTATAGCAGTCATAGAAATCATACTACCATACAAACAAGCCATAGCAATTAAAGTATAAAACTCTACCATTGTATAACTCATATTAGTTCTAGAAACATCATTAATATTTGCCTCATTACTTAAAATATTTTTAACCTCATTATAAATATTAATATAATCTGCCTGTGCCAAGTTTACATTTTTATCAGAAAATTTTTCACTAATAATTACGTCTAAGGTTTCTTTTTTACTTTGAATATAATTTACTACATATTTAATAATAGTTTCATTAATACCACTATTTTTTACATAAACAACAACAGAATTATCTAAAAACTTTAAATAACCAGAAATATCTTTATCATCAAGCAATTTTTTTGCATCACTTTCTGTAGATAGTTTAACACTAAATATTTTTTCTTTACCCTCACTAAGATTTTTTAAAGCTTCTCTAAAAAACATATTTTTTTCATAATTTTCATCATTTATTATAGCAATATTAATTATATCTAAAGATTCACTATTTTCAATATTAGAAAAAGCCATTTTAAAAAATGTTCCCAGAATTATAGGAAATAAAAATGTCCAAAATATTAGCATTCTATTTCTTAAAATAATTTTCAAAAAATATTTAAAATTATTAAAAAACATTAATCTCTCAATTCCTTCCCTGTCAATTCTAAAAACACATCATTTAAAGTTGGTTTTATAGAATTAATTTTATCATATGAAATTTTATTGCTTTTTAAATAATCAATTAAATTTGTTAAATTATTTTTACCATTTTTATAAGTAATTTCTAAAATATTAGAATTATAAGTTATTGTATCAATATTTCTAAATTTTTTTAGTTCTTCTAAATGTTTATCTTTTATAAAAGAAGTAGTTATAGTTATTTTTTCCTCAATATCAATCAAATCCTTTAATTCATCACTTGTCCCTGTAGCTAAAATTTTCCCTTTATCTAAAATAATTATTCTATCACATAAAATCTCTACTTCTTCCATATAATGAGTTGTATAAACAATAGTAGCACCTTGATCACGAAGTTGTTTAATATTCTCTAAAATATTATTTCTACTTTGAGGATCTACAGCAACTGTAGGTTCATCTAAAAATATAAGTTTTGGTTTATGAGCAATTCCACAAGCTATATTTAGTCTTCTTAAAAGTCCTCCGCTTAATTGTTTAGGATAATACTTTTTAAAATCATTTAATCCAACTAAATTAATCGCTTCAATAACATAGCTCTCTCGAAGTTTTTTATCTGTTATATATAATCCACAAAAATAATCTATATTTTCATAAACAGTTAACTCTTCAAATAGAGCAATATCCTGAAATACCACCCCAATCTCTCTTTTTATATCGTAACTATCAGGATTCATGTCCAAACCAAAAATTTTTATAGAACCATTTTGATAATTTAACAACGATAATATGCAATTAATAGTTGTTGTTTTTCCACTACCATTAGGACCAAGTAATCCAAGTATTTCTCCTTTTTTTACATTAAAAGATAAATCATTAACTGCTTTCAAATTTTTATATTCTTTTGTTAAATGCTTAACTTCAATGATATTAGTCATATCCTCAACCTCACTTTTTTAATCCCAAAATATATTTTGCTAACAGAACAATTCCAATTAAATTAATTCCTACTGACAATCCAAGAAATAACCCATCCACAAAATCATTTAAAGTAACATTCATTAAACTCATAAAATGTTTTAAATAATAAAGTATTTGTCCTCCTAAAACAAAGCTAAAACCTACTATTAAATTTCTATCTTTTTTCATTTTTACCACCTTTCTTTTTTTAAAACGATCCAATAGTTTCTCCAATAAACATTCCTTCTTGTAAATATGAATTTTTATTTCTATTTGCAGCTAATAATACTACACAGACTCCTGTAATAATAAAAGACAAAGCTGCTAAAATAAAATCTTTCATAACACACTCCTAAATATTTATATTTCTATATTTTATTAAACCAAAACGTTTTAGTAAAAAATATAAAACACTAAATATTAAAAACAATATACTTATGTGCAAAACAATAAACTTTTCAACACTAATATAATCAGTTAAAAATACAAATCCTAATACACTTAAAATAAATAATCCTATTCCTATAAATACACTTAATGTCGTACTCATACTTTGTTTAACAACTTCAGTATCATTAGAAGCATTCATTTTAGGATAATTCAAATTAATTAATAGTCCAATAACTCCAGATAATAAAATTACTACAATTTCTACTAAGAAAATCGAAATTACGTAAAACATACTGGGTTTAAATCTAATAAAGAATATTAAATCTGCTAATATCAAAAAAGGTAATTCTAACACCATACATAATAATATTTTAGAATTCATAATATCTATTTCCTTTATAGGTAAACTCTTAGTAATATTAATAGTTTTTCCTTCTAAACTAATTGAACTAGAAGTTATAGATGTCAGAAATCCTGAAAATAATACTAACAAATAAAATAAAACTGGAATAGAAAAAGATTTAGAAATACCATATTGTTTTAAAACATTTGCAAGTATACTAGGTCCCTTTATACATAAAATAATAGAAACTATTAATATTAAAAACAATCCAAAAGAGGTATTAAACATATATACAGGTGATGATAAAAATCTCTTAAGTTCTTTTATTAATAAAGAAACAATAGGTTTTCTTTTTACGAATTTAGCATCTTTTACTCTTTCTTTTTTAATATCTTTAGAATTCATAATAATTCTAAAATAATACCTTGAACCCAACCAAATAAATAAAGTTAAAACTAAAATATTTATTATAAATAACCAATATAACTTCCAAAAATTAAACTCGTTAATCAAAGAAATATAAGTTCCAATAGGATAATAAATTTTACTAATTATTTCATTTAAATTTTTTGCTGTACTAGCAAGTTGACTAACAAATGTATCCATTTTCATAGTAAGTAAATAAATCCCAAAAAATATAAAGAATGACAAAATTGTTTGAATAATTTTTTTACTTTTAAATCTACTCGATACTAGCTTTACAATATATCCTAAAAAACTAGATAAAATAGTAGGAATAATTGGTATTAAAATCATTATTAATAATGTTAAAAAATAAAAACCTAAACTCGGTGTTTCAAAATAACAATAACAAAAAATTGCAGGAACTAAAAACATTAAATTATACAAAAATTGAAATAACATAAGTTTAAAAATTCTTACAAACAATATATATGATTTATCTATTGGCAAAGAAAACAATAAATCATTATCTTTTGCTTCAAATAAGATTCCTTGAGATTTATAAATACCTTGAATAAAATTAAGAATAACAACTAAAAATAAAAATAATGTTAACACAATATATGTTAAATACACTTTATGTAAGGCTTTAGCCATCATAAACGCATAACTTCCTATTGAAAAAGCTACTAAAATAAAAAGTATTATAGGAAAAATGATTTTTTTTAATTTGCCTGAATTACTCTTTACAGAATAATTAAAGAAATTCATATCTTGACTTAAACTAGCTTTTACTAAAGACAATACCTTCTTCATACTATTCTCCTAACTCAAGAAATACTTGTTCTAAGGATTCATCGCCCATTACTTTCTTAGTTTCACCTATCTTAACAATCTTTCCATTTTTAATAATCGCTACCTCATCACATAATTTTTCAGCAACATCTAAAATGTGAGTAGAAAAAAACACTATTTTACCTTGTTTAACCATTTCATGCATAATTTCCTTCATATCATAAACTGCTTTAGGATCAAGTCCTACAAAAGGTTCATCCATAATTAATATTTTAGGTTCATGAGACAACGCTGCTATTAAAGCAACCTTTTGTTTCATACCATGAGAAAAACTAGAAATATCATCATTTAATTTATTATCCATCTCTAAAATTTTTGCATACTTATTAACATTTTTGATACGCACATTTTCTTCTATATCATACATATCGCAAACAAAATTTATAAAATCAATTGCTTTCATATTTTCATACAAATCTGGATTATCTGGAACATACGCCATTTGTCTTTTACATTCTAATGGATCTTTCGCAATAGAAATCCCATTAATAAATATTTCACCTTCTTCAAAATTTAAAATACCCATTATTGACTTTATAAGTGTTGTTTTACCTGCTCCATTATGACCAATAAATCCAAATATTTTCCCATCCGAAACTTTAAAAGAAATATTATCCAAAGCTTTTTTTTGCTCATTATAAGTTTTACTAACATTTTTTATTTCAATCATCTTTTTTCTCCTCCAAACTCATTAAAGCATCAAATTCTTGACTCAATAATTTTTGTATTTCTACCTCAGTAAATCTTACAGTATTAGTTGCTATCAAAGTAGCTATTCCATGAGTAAAAATCCACATTTTAGTATGAAAACTTAAAACATCTTCTTCACTCAAATTAGTGCTTATTTTAATTATATTTTCTAATTCTTTATAATCCTCAACATCTTCCTTAATAAAATCCTCACAAAATAATTTTGTTTCACTCATAAACAAAATATGAAACAATTTATTCTCTTCTTTAGCAAATTTAATATAATTTATTCCAATTTGTTTATAAAGTGGTACACTTGAAATAGTATTATCAAAAACATATTTATAAAAATATTTTTCTATTCTTACATATAAATCCTTATGCAATTCCAAAACATTTTTAAACTGATAATAAATAGGCCTTATTGAACAATTAAGTTCTTTTGCTATCCTCCTATTACTAACAGACTCTAGTCCTTCACTCTGAGCAATTTTAAAAGCAGTATCCAAAATCATATCTTTACTAATTTTTAAACTAGTTGGCATATAACCTCCTTACAATTATATTGTATCACCTAGTACATTATTTGTAAAATTCTTTTATAAATAAATAAAATATATTATAATATATTTACAAGGTGATTAAATGAAAAAAAGAAAATTAAATTATAAAAGATTACTAATCTTGATATTATTAATATTTTTAATCATTACAGCCATCATATCTTTATTAAATATTATTATTTGGTTTATAAATTCTAATAAAACAAAAGATCAAATAAATGGTATAAATAATCAAATAAAAATTGAAGAAGTAAAAGACAATGATAATACTGAAATCATTAATCAAAATCCTAATATAGCATCTGATAATCCCTACTGGGATTATATAAAAATGAATATGATAAATGTAGACATTCTAGAATTACAAAAAACAAACAATGAAACTAAAGGCTGGATTCAAATAAATGGTACAAATATAAATTATCCCTTTGTTCAAACTAACAATAATTCATACTATCTAAATCACAGTTTTAATAAAAAATACAATGATGCAGGATGGGTATTTTTAGATTATAGAAACAATATTAATAATTTAGATCAAAATACCATAATATATGCTCACTCAAGAAAAGATAAAACCATGTTTGGATCTTTAACTAATGTATTAAAAAACAATTGGTTAAAAAACCAAAACAATTACATAATTAAATTATCAACTACTAAAGAAAATACTTTATGGCAAATATTTAGTATTTATCATATTCCTACCACTTCTGATTACTTAGAAATAAATAATATTAGTCAAGATTTTTTAAACACCTTATTAAATAGAAGTAAGCACAATTTTAATACAACAGTAGATACTAATGATAAAATACTAACCCTTTCAACCTGTTACAGTGACACTGAAAAATTTGTGGTTCATGCTAAATTAATAAAAAAATCAATCAAATAAAAAATCTACAAAACGTAGATTTTTTTATTTATCTGTTTTCTTAATAAATTTAGCATATAAGAATGTACTAAAGAGAATTAAACCAAATATAGAAAGAATAATTAAAATTCCACTCTTAATAGTACTTAACCAATCATTTTTCGGAGTTAATTGTTTTTTCAAATTAGTATTAACAATTATCTTATCAGAAATTGATACAGTATTATCATCAGTATTATTTAGAAGAACGCTTTCTTCATAAACAACAACTTCTTTCTTTATTGGATCATAAGTAGTAACAAAATTAGAATTTTCTGTTACATTAATTTGTTTCAATAAATTCTTAATATTGTCTGCTTCTTCTTCAGTTTTAACATCTCCAATTACTGTAGATTTCTTAATATTTTTTACTAAAGTATCAGCAGATTTATATGATTGATTAATATCTTTTAAATCGTAAACTTTATTATCAAATAAGTTAGAACTCAAATACTCTATCAAACTTGGTACTTTATCTCCTTTAGAATTATATATGACTTTCTTAGTAGCATAATTCAAACACATAATAGAATTATCTTTATATTCAAGACAAACTAAATTGCTATCATTATCTACAGTTGATGTCATATATTTAATACCCTTAGTTTTAATATTAAACTCTTCAAAAATATTACCATTCAAATTATATAAATAATTATCTTCTCCAAGTATTGCTTCATATTTATTATTATTATAAAAGTCAACAACTAAAGTATCTTTATATGCTTTAAGAGAATTAGAAATAGTATATAATACATTCTTCTTAACAAATAACAAATTATTAGAAATAACATTACCATTACTTACCGAATAAGTTGCATAAGTTTGAATATTATAATCATTATATTTAAACTCATATAATGGAAGTACATTATTATCAAGTTCAAATACATTACCAATATCAGACTCTATACCAGAATATAAATCAATCACTTTTCCACTTCTAATTATTTTATTTTTATAAAGTCTAGAAACATCTTCATAGGATTTTGAATTATTTTTATATAAAACTTTATTCTTTATAAAATAATAATCATTTCCCACAACACTAATATTATAATTATTTGAAGTTGGATCAAAAGTTATTTCTTTATTTTTAACACCATCTGATAATAAAACTTTAAACTCCGTTTGTGAATCGTAATTGAAAGTAAATGTTCTTTGAGTAACATTATAATATTGAGTTTCTAAATCACCATAGACAATTTTAAAATAACTATCATTATCAACATTACTAAATTCAATATTAACTTTATCAACTGAAGGTTGATATATTTTAACATTTGGTAAAACATGTTCATAAATTTGTGATTTAACCATTTTTCTAGCCATCAGTTTTCTTGAGTATTTTGTAAGAGGTGCAGGTTGAGAAGCAGTTTCACTTGGAAATGCTACAGATTTACCAGCATTAGCTTTAATTTGTGGATAAGATTGTAAATATTCAATTTTATTATCAAAAGTATATTGCCAAGCAGTCGATAATAACAATGTATCAGTATAAAATGTTTTTGTTCTAATCGTGTTTTTTGAAACATAATTAAATTTTAAATTACTACCTGTTGGTAAAGTTGCTCCTTCATTATAAACATAATTAGTAGCTCCATTATCAACGCCATTTCTTAAACCATCAAAATTATAACCACTAGTAGTATAGTTTCCAATAAGATAATCATTACTAGTCTTCTTCATTTCCGTATTTGTTAAGTCAAAATAATTTCTATAAATTCTTCCACTATTTGCTGCAAGCACATCACTTGCTACAGAACCTACCATTGCACCTTTTTTACCTTGTGTTTTTAAAGTAGTACGAGCGACTACATTAGAATAAATATAATTTCTGTTTGCAATAGCAGCTTCACCTTTATTATATAAATAACCTACAATACCACCAATAACACTTGATGAATCATTTTGGTCAAAAGAACTTATTTCAGCATTTACAAAATTATTATGTAAAAAACCATAATTCATATAACCTGCTATTCCTCCAACATATGTTTGTCCAATAATCGTAGTATTAACAACATTACTATTTCTAAGAGTATATGATCCAGTAAAACTTCCCCAAATTCCTCCTACACGAGTACCATTGGTTGACGCAATCACAACATCTTGAACTAAATTATTTTCTGTTGTACTATAACCAGAACCTTTTATGCCTCCAAAATTACTATTTACTTTATTATCTGAAAGCTTAATATAATTATTTATAATTTTTTCATCATATTTAGCTCCATCAGCTAATTTACTAGAAGCCCCTATCTTATTTAGAACATTAGAATTTGTAACAGTAGAATTTGTAACTCCATAAGCAAGTCCAGCTATTCCTCCTACATTATTTATATTATGAGCCACTATAGTACTATTTACAAAACTTGAATTAGTTACAGTAGCACCACTCCAATGGCCTCCAATTATACCTCCAACGTAATTTTTTGTATCTTTGGAATCAGCTAATACTAACCCATTTTTAAAATTAATATTTTTAATAAAACCATTACCAACTGCTCCACCAACATATGCACTTCCAACTACAGTAACATTATCAAGATTCAAATTAGAATAAATAGCAGTTGATAAATAAGCAATAGATCCAAACATACCACCAATATAAGTTCCATAATAACCATTATTATAATTTGGTAATACATTTGTATTCTTAACTTCTATGTTAGTCATATCTCCAATATTTTCATAACCAGATAAACCACCGATATAATTAGATTGAGCAGCCGTATAATAAATATTATTACTATCCGCTTTAATATTATTTAAAGAACTTGCAGCATCGGAACCTATTAAACCAACATATCTATATCCCGTAATATTATTATTAGTAAATTTATTATGATCCATAATTCCAAAGTTTCTACCAATAATTCCTACATAAGAAGAATTTTTCTTTTCTATGTTAAATGAATCAAAAAGTATATTTGAAGTTTCACTTAATAAAGTATCTATAAAATTGTTACTACCAGTTTTAACTCTTGTTATTTTTTTATAAACAGAAGATTTCCCTCTAATAATTATTGAATCAACATGAGTAATATTTTCATTAACATCGTCTACAGTAATTAACAATTTTTTTTCATTATCAGAAATATGATTACAAGAGCTTGCTGTATAAGAATTATTATCAATTATAATATCTTCTAACTGTTCGCATTCTACATTTTCTTCAAATTCCAAAGTAAATTTATTGCCATCTCTAGAAGAGTTAATCAATGCTGCCACTGAACTTTCCGCTGGAACAAGTGATCCCACAAATCTATTAACTAGATTAAAATGAAAAGGTTCGTTTGTTCCACCACAATCAATATCGTTAGCAATATAAATATTTTGTGCAACATTTGATTTATCAGCTAATTTTTTCAAATCATCACAACTTTTAGCAGTAGCATACATTTGATGATTAATTTTTATATTAGTAGATACTACTTCACCAGAATCTAATGTTAATTTGATTATTTTATAATTATCTAAATAGTGATTTACTACAAATGTCAATTGAATTCCACCACCATCTAGATCATGACAACTATTACCACCATCTCTATCTAACTTTAAAGATTCATTTTCTACAGTAACAGGACTATTATAAGCATCACGTAAATTTAAGTCGTTACACTTATATCCTTTATCACCATCTAAATAATATATATTTGCTACTAATTTATATTTCTCAGTTTTTTCATCATAATACGAAGAAGCCTGAACATCTTTAATGTTAGAAGTAGAAGACTCTTTAGTCATAGGAATTACAATTTTATCTTTTCTTAAAATTGCACTACTATCATAAGAATATGTAATCTGAGGTAACTTAGGATCTTCACCGGCAATTAAGGAATAATCAAAATTAGTACTCATTCCCATTAAACCTTTATAAGTATTTTCATTTTTCAACTCTTCTAAAGAAAGTAAAGTTTCACTATCTGAAGAAGTACTAACCAAACCATTCAAAGATTGTCCTTGATAAGCAAAGTTTTTACTCCTATCACTTGTCGTTCTATAAAAACCTACTATTCTTCCGACAAAACCAATAATATTAGAAGAATAAATGTCTCCAAACGATAAATTACTATATATTTTAACCAAATTAGTACCTGATACATTTCCAACTATACCACCAACATAATTGTTTGTACTAGTAATATCCACATTAGTAATATTGTTATAAACTATTCCTGTACTTACTCCTATTAGTCCTCCTACACTTCTTGAAGAAGTAACAATTGTACCACTAGAAATATTATTAGACGCAACTCCACCTGATAAATTTCCTATTAAAGCTCCAGTTGCTCCATCATAATAATTACTATTTTGATCATATTTAAAATTATAAGAATAACTATTACTAACTAAAGTATTCGATGCTACCCCCACTATTCCTCCAACACTTGGAGCAAATGTGAAATTATTATACGTTTCATTATTTCGATTAACTTTAGAAATAGTTATATTACTTACCGAACAATTTGTAATTTTAGAATATAACGCATGTGCTACAATAACACCAATATTTGAAGGACTATTTTTAATATAGAAAGTTTGATTATTAGCACTATTTTCAACATGTACATTATCAACTACTGATCCATACTGAGAAACAGAAATAATACCAACATTTCCTGAATCTGCACTTTCTATTTTCAGATTTTGATATTCAATATTTTTGAAAGTTCCATAAAGATTTTTTGCAAACACAGTATTATTTTTAGCCGTTATATTTGAAAATACTTTATTATTACCATCAAATACTCCTCGAAATCCAGTATCTCCTATTATTACATAGTTACTATCATAATTACTATTTTCAAAATTTAAATTATCAGTAACAATATAATTCCAATATCTTTCACGATTAACATTACTATTAATTTTTTTAATAATTGCCTGATATTCATCTACTGATCCTATTTCTTTATAAAAGCTTGCATCAATAATATAAGGATCATCTTTATAGCTTTTCTCTCCCCCATTTGTAAATTGTATACTACTTAAATTATATTTATTAATATACTGACTATTACTTTTAACCTGCAATTTCAAATAAACTTCAGAATTAGTAGCAGATGGAAATTCTGTAGTAATATTAGAAACATCAAGACCATCAATTGTTACATTCTCAACTCTATACCCGTAAGGATTATTTAACAATAATTTTACTATTTGAGTATTATATTGATTTTCACCATCTTTATATTCATAATCATTTATAATCTCATTTTTTAAAATACTAAAATTAGAATAATCATCAATTTGTAATTCTACTAAAGTTGGTAAAGGCATTATTTCAGGCCAATCTAGTATTGGGTAAAACCCAGCAAGTATGTAATCATCTACAATAAATTTATTATAATCAGCATTTAATATTTTATTAATAAACGAAACATTCTTTAAATATGAATAATTTAAATTAGTACTTAAAGAATTTGGCATTTTATTATTGTTAATATAATACATCTCTTGATAAGTTGAAGATGAACTTGAATATCCAACATTCATATCATAAGCAAATTTACTACCATTACCACCTAAAGTTCGATTCAATCCACCTCCAACAGAAAAAACATTTTTTACAGTACCGTAACTAGCATAACCAATAATATTTCCATAAGCAGCTTCATTAGTGGTTTGACAGTTTGTGGTTTCTATTTTACTAATAGGCTGACAATCACTCTTTATTGGATCTATATCAATTGTAGAATAAACATTAGAAATATTAGAAAAAGTACTAGCTTGACCTACAATACCACCAACTCTTTTACTTGTAACATAAGTGGTTGCAAATGTATTATTAGTCATATCATATCTACCACTACCAGTTACATAACCATTTCTTATTGTTCCATAATTGGTATTTGCTACAGGACCAAAACCATATGCAATATTCAAATTCATATTTAACTCTACTGCAAAATTTTCAATTGTTCCATAATTGGTAGTAACAATAAATCCTGAATTTGAAAACGAACGATTATAAATTGTTCCTTCACTTGCTTTATTTGCAGTCAAATAAACATTAGTAATTGTTCCACTATTGCTATAAACAAGTCCATATCGATTAACCAATGATGTAGCTGTATCATTACCAAAAACCAAATTAACAACAGCATTTTTTATTTTTCCAGAACTTCCAAGAGCATAAACCAGATCAGTACTTGTTTTATTTATAACAGTATGACCATTAAAATCCAACTCTCCAAAAAAAGTTAAAGTACTATTCATAAATCGTGGAGAACTAGAAAATTCCAAATTACTATTCAAAATATACTTACCTTTATTATGTGCATAACGCCACTGATTTACATTATTAATACTTCTAATTTCAGTCTCAGTAGTAAAAGTTAATTGGTCTAATATATATTCACTAGTTTTTCCATCTTCTAAATTAGCAATAAGTTTAAGTTTAAAAGTATACTCTGAATTTTTTAATAAATCTAAATTAATACCATTATTTAATTCTTCTTCTGTAATATTCTCATTTTTATTTTCTTTTCTAGTATTATTAGTATATTCTAAATTTAAAATATAGTTTTCTGTCCCTATTAAAGCCGTTAAAGCATCTATTTTCTCTGTATAATTTAGTGAAATATTCGCATTATAATAATTTGCATCTTCTTTATACGTAGAAAAAATAGTATTATAACATGCTCCAAAATCTCCAGTATTCAAATTACATTTACTATTATACTCATCATCATTTTGTAATTCATCATAATCTACTATATTAACATCTGCAATTTCAACATTAGTAACATAAGCACTAGTAGGAGAATTAAGTTTAAAATTCAAATAACCATTACTGTTTAAAGTAAATACTTTACTAACAACATACAAATAATCATCTATATTATTCTTATCATAACTATCATATGTTATAGTTGAAGTATTGTTAGAAAAATTATTTACAAATAAACCAACCATGGCTGAAGAATTATTTTTACTATTAAGTACTGAAAAAGTAGCATAATCACTGTTCTTAACAATATAATTATTTATTTCATATTTCAATTTAAAAGAAACTAAAACTTGTTTTCCAGCAAGTTCAGGAAAATAATAATTGTAATATCTAGCCCCCTTTGCTTTTATACCAAGAGTTAATAAAGAAGAATTACTTTTTGAATCAACACTTTTTAAATCAACTCCACTACCACTTGATAACCATTTATCATTATTTGTAATATCAAACTGATTTTTACTTTCTATTTTTGATAGCAAAGAATTTAAATAAATTGTACCATTTGCTGGTTCATCACCAACACGAGAAGTAGTAATTGTAAATGAATCCAATATATCATCCTCATAAGTAATACCAGTTATAACACCAACAACTTTAATAACAAATGTATATTCTGTATTAGGATCCAAATTTTTAAAAGTAAATTTCTCGAATTCTTTATTTGTTTCAATCTTTCTATAATCAACAACAACACCATCTTTATAAATATACATCGTTGCATACTCATCTATAATAGTATTATCATTATCAGTTATATTAGCATCAAAAGTAATTTTATTAGAAGAATAAAACGTATTTTCGCGATTAAATTTAGCAGGTTCTATTTTTGTAGTAACAGCATATAAATTCTGTGAAATATCTTTAACATTATACTCTTTAGTACCTTGTTTTACAAATGCTTCAACATTTATAAAATAAGTTGTTTTAGATTTAAGATTTTCAAATAATAAATTTTTAATACCATTGGGTTCTTTCAACACATTAAGTTCATCGCCAGTTAAAATTATTTCACTCGCTTGAACTCCACTCTCATCAGTTAAATAAATATGAATTTTACTTAAAACCTCTATTAAATCATCTAATTCGTTTTCAACATTTGTAATAGAAACATCTAAAGAGGCTCTATCATAACTGGTCTTTTCATCATTTATACTAAAATTCAATCTTAAAATTCCAAAATCCATCTTTACAGTTTTAAATGAAGTATTGACCATAATTTGTTTTAAATAATTACCATTTCCATCATCCAAATTATAATCCGCATAAATAATTAAATTATATTCTTCATTAGCATACAAATTTCCAATATTTAAGGTATCTCCAATATTAAAATTTTCACTTGTAACCAAATTATTATTGGAATCATATATTTCATATATAAAATTAGTTATTAAAACATCATCAGGATTATTAATTTTTGTTTTTACAGTTGCTTTAAAATCTTCAGCTTTAATATCAACGTCAACAAAAGGAATTTCCTTTAAAGTTTTTGTAGTTCCCTTATTACCACTTAAAGGTAAAATATTATTAAATTTATCATAAAAAACAATTTCATAATCATAATTAGAATTAGATTTCAAATTATCTTTAGTAGCCAAACTTACTGTTTCACCACTAAGTAATTTTGTCAATTTAGTTTTTGTAATTGAATATTTATTATTTCCAATATTTATTTGAGCCTTATACACACCCTTTAAAGTTTCAACATTTAAAGAACTAGTTATCTTAACTTCACTAAATTCAACCTTATTACTATAATATTTTCCTTGAACAACACTTAAATTAACTGTCTCTAAGTCCTCCAAAGATTTAGTAGTAAGTTCTTGATCATAAAAAGTAACTTTTATTTCTTTTCCATCTTGAGATTTATAAGTATATGTACCAACAACTCTAAATGTTTTACTAGGTTCTAAACCTTGAATTGAAAAATCTCCACTTCCAACTAATTGTTTTTTTAAATAAATTTTATCTCCTAAGTAGAAAGTAAAAGTAGGATATTCAACTATTTGATTAGATTCATCTTTAATAGTAATATTTGAAGAAACACTATAAGTAAAGACTTTAAAATCTTTAACACTTACCTCAGGCTTTATATATATAACCGGCTCAGTAACATTTGGATTTTCTATAACTGGCTGTGTTGTTATAACAGTAGTTGTTGGTTCTTCCTTAACTATTTCTATCAAATTTAATTTTTCCAAAAATTCATAATAATTATATTCTTTCTCATTAATTACAATGATACCATCAGAATTAACTAAATTAATTTCATTATATTTATAATATCCATCTGAAACATAATAATATCTTATAAAATTTTCATTAAAATATATAATACTATTAATAGGTATTATATTATCTTTTAAAGAATTCTTATAATTAATTTCAAAAGAATTAACAAACAAACCATTTGATAATTTAAAGAAATAATAAATATTATTATCAGCTTTAGAATTATCTGCTTGATTAAAGATTTCACCATTAATCAAAGACATTCCCAAATATGATTTACTTTCTTTAAAATCAGATGAAATTAATTTAGTAGTTCCTGATAAAGAAGTTGCTTGAGAATTATCTTTAGAAATAATTGGATAATCTTTATCAACAACCTTTTTATTTAAATCGCCTATATATACCTTACGATAAAAAGAATAAAAATTTTCATAATTAGAAACTTTAGTTGCTTTAACATTAAGATTCTTTTTATTAACATTTTCACTTAATAAATTATCATAAATATTATCTACAGAAACTACATAACCATTTCTATCATTAACATAATACAAATTAAATCGAGTTAAAATAAACACTATACTTACAATTAATATGGAAGAAATAATTAATAAAACTTTTTTCATATTACCCTCCCTACTTAACAAAAGGTTCTAAATCTTTAACACGCGAATAAAGAATATGAGTTGTTACTCCATTGTTTAAAATATCCTCTATTAAATCAATATCAACACTCTTAAATTTTACATGTACATATTCATTTGCACCAAGTACAATAGGATCTTCACCATATTTGTAAATTTCAATTGGTCCATTATATTGTGCAATGACATAACTCATAGGAGTTAAAGAATATTTAGATTCTCCTACATACAAATCAACATCTTCTAAAAATAAATAAGTATCATATCCATCATACAAAAATTGATTAGAAATAACTTTTTCTTTTTTAGAAAAACTTGCCATAAAATAGTTATTAGTTTTATATATCTCCGTAAAATAATTTAATAAATAAGCATCTGTTTGCCCTTCATAATTAACAACAGACATATTAGCAGGTAATATAAATCTATCACTATTAGAATAATATAACGGACTAGAATAATCACTTATTTTCGTATTTCCTAATTTTATTTCCAATATCTTATTATTATCAATTGTAATTACTCCAGAATAATCATATCTTTTACCAGCAAAATACTGATAAAATCGGCCTTTTTCTGTAGTATATTTATGATTATTAATATCTATTTTACGTAAGAAAAACAAAATAACAAATAATAACAACAAAGGAATTATAATAAATAATAATTTTAAATAATATTTTTCCATAAATTTACTAACATTCTTCAAATTATCACCTACTTATCAACTTTGTATAGAAACTATAATCAGTAATTACTGAATTATACTCTAAGTTTTCAACCTTTATAGTTATATTTTTATTCATTGTAAACGTAGAATAATCAATTACTGAGGAATAACCACTTTTCGAAGCTAAATCGAATTCTTTACTACTCAACTGTACACTATAAATAGAATTATTGTCAGAATATACATTTAAATTACCACTAGTAAACACATAATTCTTATTACCTATAATAGTATAATAAATTTTTGAATTTAGTTTATCAATTTTATCTATAGTAATTTTATAAGAAGGCAACAATGTTCTTAACAGTAAAGAATCACTTATAAAACTTACTCCACCTATAGAATATTTTAATTCTATACGATATTGATTGTTAGTTTTCAAATTATATATAACATAACTTGTAGAATCTTTACTAAGATTAATAGTATAATTCTCATCGTTAGACATATCAGTTACATCCAAGTATACACTTTCATACTCGTTATTTGGATCAAACACAATGTAATTGATAGTTATACTATTAATTGAAGTACTACTAGAAGTTATATTTAACCACTTAGTAAACACAGTTTGTGTCTTATTGTCTTCTTCGGTATCTCCAGTATTTCCATTAATAATAGTATTATTGTTATTATTAGTAGTAGAATCACCACCTGGATTATTTTTAACATATTCATTAAATGTTTCAGTTAAATAATCTATTGCATCAATACCTTCCTCTTTTTCAGGAACATAGTCATTTGAAGAACCAATAATATTTTTTAAATCAATCTCTAATTTATTAACAATTAATTTTTCATTAGCAATATCAAACACAAATTTGCTTCCAATTAATGATATAGGTTTAATAGTATTCATATTAATTTCATCATTATAAAATGAAGCATTTCCATTCTTATTAACTTCAATTATCAAAAAATTTCCAGTATTAACAGAACCATCGCTTGATTTTAAAGATGAATCTACAAATAAATATTTCCTATCATCAATTTTATAAAAAGAAGCATTAGTTGTCTGAATCTTATTATTATCTTTTAAAACATTAACTCGTCCATCTAAATTCACTTTATAAAGTTTTCCATACGTTTTTAAAATATTATTATTTTTATCAAAAGTAAAAGCAACACTTCCAAGTTTTTCTGTTTTTTTCTTAGCTTTATAATAATAATTATTGTTCCAATTTAAATATACATGAGAATTAGAGCTTGATAAAAAATAATTATAATTGTTATCAAAAACTAATTCATCAACATTCAGTTCATATTTAGTACTTTGCTTTTTTAATGCCTTAGTAATTCCTAAAACAAACATAACTATTAAAGTAATAATAATTATTGCAAAAAGTCCAAATAATAAATAATTTTTTTTACCAAGCTTTCTCATAAGCATGTCCTTTCTAATTAAGATCTATTATATGTAGTAGAATATTTATCAATCAAATGTGAACTATAATAGAAGTTTGCACTTAAAGTAATTGTTTGACATCCTAAAACATTAGAATCAGTTATTTGTAAAACTGAATTATTAGACTCAGTATCTTTAGTCCAATTCAAATTACCAGAATCAGAACTAATCTCTGCATAATAACTCGTAGGATCGCCCTTTAAAGGAACACAAGTAAACGAATATTTTACAGAATTAATATCTTCAACTTTTGTAGAATTTTTAAATACAAAATTCATAGTTTTATTAGCAACATTAAAATTAATAGTTCCTATATAAATTCCATTAATAGATGGATTTACAATATATTCATAAGTTTTATTTATTAAAGATGATTCACTATAATCATTATTCGTTGAATAACTATACTCTAATTTAACCGTTTGTTGTTTATTTAAATCAATTTTAAATGTATAACTATGAAGTTTATTAGTTATATATGTTTGACTTAAATTCTTATTATCAGACAAATACATGCTATATATATTATTTTTTACAGTTAAGTTTTTATCCTCTATCATTGAATGAATGGTTAAACTTCCATTTTCATTATCCTTTGTAGCATATACTTGAGGACTAGGTTCTATTAAAGTAGTAAAATTATATTCTAAACAATTAGAATCTGATCCATTATCTACTAAATTCATTTTTTCATTATTAATTGTTACATAAGGACTTATACAAACTTTATACTGTCCATTAGTAATTTCATTTTCTTTAAAAATTATTTTTTGTTCATATAAATTGTCAAAGTTTGAGTCAATATTTAAGTCAGACCAAGTAAGAGGAGAATCAACATTTTTATAATATCCCAAATTATCCATTTTTGAAAGTTTATAATCAACTCCATCAAACAAGGTATTTAAACTTCCTTCTAAATCTTCATAGTAACTTCCGTAATTAAACGCATAATGTAAATCAAAGAATTTATAATAATTTTCTTCATCTGTTAAATCAGTATTAAATTTCAAATAATTATTTCCTTCATTCTTAGCGACTTTTTCATCTAATACATATTTGTTATTTAAATCAGAATAGCTAATTTCAACAAATTTTTCTGTTTCATTTTCTTTTATAGGATGATTTGCATCAGTACTTACCAATGAAAATTTATTACAATTCTCTTTAGGTAGTGTATCAACAACCTCTCCATAATCGGTATCACAATAGTAAGCACTAAACGTTACATTTTTATTATCTAAATAATCAATTGAATTAAATAATTTAGAAAGCAATATAGTCAAATCTGCTCTTACAACTCCATTACTTTCAGTTCTATCTAAAATAGTCAAGTCAGAAATGGAATCTTTCAAAGCAATATATTTAACGATTTCTTGATTATCTTTTATAAATGATGCTTTCAAATAATTATAATTTAATTGTTTTGAACCAGAAGTTCCACTTGTATACTCATTAAAATCATAATTAATTCCAAAAGATACAGAAAGTGGATTAACTTTGGTATTTTGATTAAAAGTAAATGTCCTTACAATAGCTTTATCATTAAATTGAAATGTCTCATCATCCGTATATTCAATTGAATTAATTTTCTTTATTAAAATTTTCTTATCACCATACTTATATCCAATTGAAGAAGCATATAATAAAAGGTTATCATGATAATCGTATAATACAGCATCATAATTTAAACGTTTAAATCCAAAACTATTATTATCATATTTTTCATCTGGATTTCTATTTGCGCCTTCCTCTAACACATTAATTTTATATTTTGAACCAGAAGCTATAAAAGGAATATTTGTATCTTCTCCCGCACAAGGAGAATCCCCACATAAATATCTTTGTCTTACAATATCCGGACTATCAATAAAATCCGCAGCAGAATATCCATACTCTAAAGAATAATAATTATTAGCCTCAATATCATCATATGTAAAAATACCACTGTCATAATTTGTTTTAAAAGCAACCTGAATATCCTTATCGAAGATATCAATTGTATCATTATCTAAAGACCCGTTGATAAGTGATTGTAAAGAAATCGTAACGTTACAGATGTTTTCAACACAAGTAAAATTATATGGAGAAGAATTTGTGGAAATGTCATAACTAATATTTTTTTCTTGCCCATTAGAACCCGTATATTTGAATATAACTTCAGTTGAAACATAAGAATCTAAAAATTTACGTTTTACATTTTCATCTGTAATCTTATTTGCATCTAATTCAATTTTTACAGCTCCTAAACTTTTTTTATTACCACTTTCATCTACATATTCGTGTTGATAACTATAAATCTCATTCAAACCAAAATCATTATTAAAAACATTATATGTAAACTTCTGATTAAAAGAATTAATTGACTTTTCAGCTGCATCTTCATTTTCTTTGTAATTAAGTACAAAACTCATTTTATTTAATCTGGTTACATCAGATATTTCCAACTCTTGAGCATCACAATTTTTAGAAGTACAAATCGTAACATTACTCATATCTAAAACAGTAGTATCATTATTTAATACTAAAGAACTAAACGCATAATCTTCATCATAAATTTTATATTTAAAAACATAACTTAAGTTACCATTTTGAATCGTTCTAGAAGGATAAATATAAAATCTAGGAACTAGCCTATTTGAAATTGTTTTTTCACTTACAATTAAATCGTCACTATCATATGGCTTTTCTGCTTCATCATCAACAAAATTTATTTTAGAATTTAAATCATAATAATTAACCATATAATTAAATTTAAAATCAGAATAAGAATAAGAATTAGCATTGCTAGTGGATGAATTAGTAGAACAAATACCACTTGAAACAAGTCTATCTAAACCATTTTTAGTTACCATGCTATTTTTAAATTCAGTACCCTCAGCATAACCTTTTAATAATTCTTTTTGGTATCTTGGATATTGACATGAGTATTTATAACTTTGTCCACCTTCTTCAAAGTTTACATTAACTTCCATTCCAAAACCAAAATAATAAGATCCACCACGTTTAAACCAATTGTTTAATTCATCTTGTTCATAACTCTCAAACCTAAACTGTACTTCCCCAACTGTTTGTTTTACAGTCGCAGGAATTCTTATAGTTTTAAAGGTTTTCGCATCAACAACGTCAAACCAAGCTTTTGTAATTAAATCATTATTATTAGAAAATGGTACACTTACTTTATATCCAACTACTGCCAACTCTTTAGAATTTTCATTGTTTTCATCTAAAACTATGACCTCTTCTTTTATTTCTTTTACATTTATTTTTGCTTGACTAAAAGAAGGAATATAATTCTGACATGGATATACATCTTTAGAAGCATCTTTTAATTTTAAAACAACACCATTAGTAGCAGTAATTCTTTCAATCGTAACAATAAAGTTAGCACTTTTACCAGCATCTCGATCCAAAATTTCTTTAATAGAACTAGTATTTCCTTCATTAAGATTAACAGCTCTTTCATCTGGGTTCAAACCTTTAAGAATAGCTATTTGATCAGCACCAAGAGAAAAACGATAAACAAGTCCTCCATTACTACTTTTAATATTTAAATCAACTTGCTGTATAGTATCAAGTTGTGCTTTAGCACTTTCTTCATGTTCAGAATTATAATTAAGTGAAAAAGAAAAATCTAATTTATGCTCACATTTAGTACTACCAGTATACCACTCAACTTTAAATTCTTCTGTATCCAAAGTTTTTACATGTAATGTCGTCAACAAAGTATTTACGTAATTATTACCTTTATAACGCAATGTTGCGTAAACCATCAGTGAATAAGTTTGATTATTCGAAAGATTAGTTAACGTTAATGGCAAATAAATATTATTACCTTGACTATCAGTTACAGAATATTTCTTTGGTATTTTTACTCTATTACCAGCAGCATCAAAATAAATAATTGTAATTTCTTCAGTTAAATCTATTAAGTTATCAGTATTATCAATTACTACTGACCCACTTATACTATTAAACGTTATACCATTAGGGTCTTCTTCAAAATGTACCTCAGGTATTTTTATATCATTTATTTTAATTGCAACAAGTTCACTAAAATACTCTATAGTCTTTTCATTATCATAGAAAACTGTAATAACTCTGAAAGTATAATTCTCAGGATCATTTTCTTGTAATCCAAGATCCATCGTTATACTGCCAAGTTCTTTACTACTCATTGACTTATAAAGTTTATCTCCTTGATATATTTCATACCTATATTCTACTACACCATTGTCAGGATCATTAATACCAGTATAAGAGAAAGTATATTTATCAGTTCTCTTATCAGCAGTATACATAGCAGAACCAAAAGTATCAGAAACTGTACTTGATGGTTCATTTTTTAACGTTTTATATTCAAGTACTAATTGATCATCATTTAATACTGTCAAATTATTATACTGAAAATTCTTAATAACAATCTTGTATTTTTCATTGCTTTTTAAATTAATAAAACTTAAATTTTGTAAATCAGCTATTTCATAAACATTATCAGATATCAAATTATTCGCTGAATCATATACATAAGCTTCAAAAGATTTGATATTTGAATATTCCTCAATTTGAACAAGGAAATTTAAAGAATCTGTTGTAAAATAATCTTTTATTAAACTAATCCCCAAGTCCTCTGTTTTAAAAGTTTTCTGAACAAAATTCTTTGTATAGCTAATTCCATTTTTATCAACAGTAGCACTTACAACAACTGTATATTCGGTATTAGAATCAAGTTCATTAGTTTCAATAAACGTATCATAGAAATAAGAAGTTATTTCATTTTCATAAACAATTTTTCCAGTACCAGAATTTACTATTTTAACATCAATAGCACCAGTAAGTATATTACTACTATCAACTATATTTAAATAAAAATCAACAGAATAAGTAGTTACATTCAAATTGTAAACATTAAAAGTAGGTTCTATTAAAGTTTCTACATTATCCCTACCATTAATTTCCTCACCAGGATTAAAAATACTGCCATTAGAATTGCTACCATTAGTATTACTTTTAGTCGTAATTTTTATAGTTGATATTTCTTTAGTAGTTGTTGTAGTTGCATCGACTGGAATATCAATATTATCATCACTATTAATTGTCAATTCATTTAAATTAATAATTGTTTCTTCATTTTTAATAACATTTCTATTATTTAAATCTATTTTAACATCTAAAACGTTTAGTAATGCTCCTGTAGCTATTGTCTGATAAACGCTTTCATTATTTTCTAATCTAACAATATCTCCATCTAAAAATGTTAACTCAACAAAATTTTTAAATTCTCTTGTTTCTTCATTTAAAGTTAAAGTAATAGTAGGAGAAACAATTAAAAATTTATTTTCATCACTTTTTAATAAGAAAGAGTTAAAAACTAAAGATTTACTAGAATTCTTTATTACATATTTATCAGAAGATTTTTCCATATATAAATCTTTATAAAAATTATAATATTTAATAGAATCACTAGAAATATTAGTTAAGTCTAAAATTACATTCTTAGATAAAACGCCAATATTCCCATTATTGTAATGAATAAAACTTGTAGGATCTACTTTAACATCTTCTTTATCACTATTAGTAATAGAATATGTTTTATCATAATTTTCTTTATATTTATTACCAGATAAGAAATAATAAATATTTGATGACTCGTAATTTTCTGATTTTCCTATAATATATCCATCATCAATAAACTTATCATACTTTCCCTCATATAATTTAAAACCATAGAAAAACGAAACAGCAGCCAAAACTAAAACTGAAAATACTATAAAAAACACTTTACTATTAAATATTTTATTCTTCATCTTATTCCTCATACTATCACTCATTCTACCTTATATTATACCATAAAAAAAGCAATAGCCAATACTTTATTTGCTACTACTTACAAAACTTACAACTTTATATACATTTTTTGATTTATTTAAAACAACATTATAAAGTTTGCCATCTCTAGCACATGTTAAATTATATCTATTTTTTCTATAAGTGCCTTTCAAACAATCAAATCTATAATAGGTTTCAGTGTCATAAAAAACATGGGTAAACATATTATTAGTCATATCTAACTCATCTGTTATAGGATTATTAAACTCACTAATGCTAAGACCCGTATATTTTTTTAAATATAGAGAAACCTTATCAGCACTAACTAAATAAGTTTCTTCAACAACAGGATCCCCTTCATAAAAATTTTTATTATTTAAAACATTCATAATATTGATATCACGAACATCATCAAATTCTTCATTAAGCAAATATTTATAATCGTATCCATTAATTACACTAGTTATCTCGTACAATTCAGCATCTTTTAATTTGACATTTCTTACTAAAACATAATATATGCCACTTAAAATCATCAAAAACATAAAAAAAGTTAACATAAATAATAAACGTTTCTTATTCATCATAAACCTCATTTAATTCTTCAACACCAAGTTTACTAGCATCAACTACATTCCCATTAGAATCATATATAGTATAACTATAATCTGACATATCTTCCATTTTATACTTAATAACTATATATTTTGGTGTGTTATATAAACTTACAAATTGATCAGAAAGAATAAATTCACTATTTTTTTCATCTATATAAAAAACAAATACCTCCGAATTACATGAATAACTTAGTTTAACCATTTTTTCCAATTTTAATTTACCAAGTATAACTGATTCATCATTACATTTTAATTCACTTTTAACTAATTTTAAACGATCAATAGATTTATATTTAATAATTTTTTTAGAATTTTTATTAAAAAATATTAAACAAAATACTAATAAAATCAAAATTACTAAAACTACTATAATCTTCTTATTAATTTTCACTTCAAAACCCTCTTTCTTTTTTTAAAACTATTACTGGAAACAATTTCATCTGTTGATAACAAAAAGAAATATGTAACATAAATAAAAATAAAAATTCCAGAAATTAATAATATTATAGATAAATATAATTGGTGAGAAATTGTTGTATTATATATATAAATTAAATTAAATACATAAATACCATAATAACAAAATAAAGAATTAATTAAATCTAAAAAAACACTTAGGTATTTTCTATTTAAAAGATTATATATTAAAGTTATAATTAAAATAAAATACAAAAAAGTTTTTTCATTAGTATGTGTTAAAAAATAATATAATAAAAATATATATCGTAAAGTAACCAAAGACAAAGAAAAAATCTCTTTATTACTCAAATTTAAAAATATTCCTAAAACTTTAATCTTATTACTCTTAATATCACTAATTTTAATTAAATATTTAACTACTAGGAATAACAGTAACATTACAACAAGCGCAGATAAAATAAAGTAATAATAATTCGAAAATAAATGACTTATATAATTCATAATTCCTCTATTATAAAATTGAACACATTATTATAACAAATATAATAACCCTTAACATTATCATAAGTTATTGTATCACTTAAAATAACCTCAATTTTACCATTAACATCCCCTATTATTGGAACATAATCTTTTAATACTAATAAATTGGACTCCCCATTTTTTACTCTTACAGCTTGTACATTATCATACTTTACAATACCATCTTTTAAAGAAAACAACTTAAAAATCATAGGATATCACTTATCTTTCCAATATACAAAAATCTTGATTCATCAATATCATCATATTTCCCTGTTAAAATACCTTCAACATCATCAAGTACATCTTTTATATCACTTATGTAAGGTTTACTACTAGCATAATTAGCTGCTGAAAAGAAAGTTTGAGTAAAATAATTTCTCAATTTTCTCGCTCTAAAGAAAATATTCTTATCTTCATTTGATAATTCATCAAGACCTAAAACAGCTATGATTTCTTCTAGTTCATCGTGTCTATTCAAAGTTTTTAAGGCCTCTTCAACTAAATTATAATGACGTTCTCCTATTTTCTCTTTATCAATCAATTTACTAGTTGAACGAAACACATTAATAGATGGATATATACCTTTACTAGCCATTTTTCTATCAAGAACTACTTGTCCATCCATATGAGAAGATATTGTTAATACTGCTTCATCATTTATATCATCAGCTGGTATATATATTGTTTGAAAACTAGTAATAGATCCATCCTGGAATGAATTAATTCTTTCCTCTATTGAATCTATATCAGATATCATACTTGTTGGATAACCATTTTCAATAGGTATCTTTTTCATTTCAGTAGATATTTCACTTGCTGCTTGAACATATCTATACATATTATCTATAAAAACTAACACATCCTGTTTCTGTTCATTACGTAAATACTCAGCAATCGTTAATCCGGAATAAATGGCTTTATTTCTCTCAACAGAGTTTTCACCCATTTGTCCAAAAACCATAGATATTTTATCAATTAGTCCAGAAGAAACCATATCATCATATAACTCTCTTCCTTCACGGCTTCGTTCACCGATACCAATAAAAACAGCATTACTCTTCATCTTTTTATAGATGTTATTAATTAATTCCTTAATTAAAACTGTTTTTCCTAGACCAGCTCCTCCAAGTAATCCGATTTTAAATCCTTTGGCAATTGGAGAAAAGAAATCAATAACTTTAATTCCCGTCCACATTATTTCTTGTTCAATTTTAATATCAGATAATTCTAAATTCTTTTGATATATACTTCTCTTTTTATTATTAGTAATTTTATTATTATCAATAAGTTCGCCATATGAATTAAATACTTTACCCAATATTTGTTCATTATAATACATCTCTAAACCAGCACTATACTTATAAACCTCTAAACCTCTTTTTAATCCAATAACACTTGATAAAGGAACGGTAGTTACAATAAAATTATTAATTTCTGATACTTCTAATTTAATCATTTTTTTATTAACTTTTACACATAAAACATCTGATAAAGCTATATCTTTAGTATCAACCATAACAATTACACTCAATTCAGAAATTGAAATAATTTTTCCTACCATATCATTCACCCTTTTCTATATATCTTAAATCCTCTAGTTGTTTTTTAAATTTTTCATAATTTTTTTGTTTTCTTTCTTCCATCTTGGCTTCTGCTTCACGTTCATCAATTTTTCTTAAAGATTCATCTGTAATTTTTTGCCTCATTATATTTTCAGCAGCAAAACTATTCTGTTCTAACATTTCTATTTCGTAACATATGTATAATGTTATAATCTTAATAAAAATATCATTTATATTTGATTCTATTACAAAATCGTTACTAACTATATCCTCACTAACTAACTCTACTGGAAATAGTTGAGCTTTTTTAAATTCAAATTCATTTATATTATGATAATGATTATAAATAACATTTATTTCTTTACATTTTTTATCATGTAATAAATTATAAATAATACTCTCTATTTTATTAATATAATCCTTAAAATCCTCTTTATCAATTTTTAAAAGACATTTTTCCTCAGGATAATTTATTTTTCTACCTATTACTATTTTTTCAGAATAATCATCTTTTTTCAAATAGTGAGAAACAGAAGAATTAAAGTTTCCACAAAAGCCTAAATCATTTCCAATATAAATATTTAAAATAGTTCCATTTTCGTTTGGTTTTATTATTTTCTTATCCAAATTCAAATTTTCATTAAAAAATATTTGATCAATCAATAAAGTTAATTCTTTTTCAGTTGCTAAAAATTTATCGGCTGTTTTTCTTGATTTATCAACTCTTAGTAGAGAATGAATATTCATTACTTTAACTACATTTTTAACTTTTGACATTATTTGTCCCCACAAATTTTGAAAATTTATTAACAATATCAACATCAGTCATTAAATTAAATTTATATTGAATTAAACTATCTAATAATTCTTTTCCACTAATAAGTTTTTTTTGTAACTCTTCTGGTAACTCATCCGTATTCGCAAGCTCATAAATTTCTTTACTTTCAAGATAACTTAATAATTTATTTCTAATTGCATTACCTATTTTCTTTATATTTTCATCTTGAACTTGGCCACCCAAGCGAGAAACACTCAGTGGATAGTTAATAGCTGGCTTTCTACCTTCATTAAAGTTTTTAGCTGATAAAACAATTTGACCATCAGTAATAGAAATGATGTTAGTAGTAATATAGTCTGTGATATCTCCACCCTTAATAGTCGTAACAGGAATAATAGTTATGGATCCTCCATTTTTATATTGGCATCCCTTTTCTAAAAGCCTAGAATGAAGATAAAATATATCAGCTGGATAAGCTTCTCTACCTGGAGCCTTGTTTGACAATAAACTTATTTCACGATAAGCATCTGCATGTCGTTTTAAATCATCTATAACAACCAGTATATCTTTTTTCTGCATCATAATATATTGAGCAACAGCTAAAGCAAAAAATGGCGTCATTGTAACAACAGAAGGCTTCTCATCATTAAATGCAGTAATCATTATTGTATAATCCATACCGCCTCTTTTTAAAAGCTCATAATATATTTCTTTAACTTCTTTTTTTGTTTTACCTATTGCTACATATATACAAAATACATTTTTACCCTTTTGATTCATTATAGTATCCAAACATATCTGAGTTTTCCCAGTTTTTCGATCACCTATTATAACTTCTCTTTGTCCTTTTCCAATAGGATACATTAAATCAATTCCGGCTATTCCTGTTAATAAAGGTCTATTAACAGTAGTTCTATCCATAATTGGAATATTTTTTTGTTCCAATTTTAGTTCAATTAAATTTTCAAATTTTTTGTTAACAAGCTTATCATTACCAAACATATCAATAATATGTCCTAAAGAATCAATGGAAAACGAACCAGTCAATTCTTGATTAGTTTGATAAACTATATCACCAACATTAACTTTTTCTTTTTCCTCTAATAAGGCAATTGTTACATCATGAGCACTTAATTTTGTAACATAACCAAAAGCCTTATTTCCAATTCGAACCTTTTCAAAATAAGAAACATTTTCAAGTCCAGACGCAATTAATATATAATCATTGACTTTTATAACTTTTCCAACTCCAAAAACATTGTTACCATCGTTAATATCATCAATTTTTTTATCTACAAAAGTCTTATTAGATATTTCTTTTTTTGTTTCGTTAAGTTTTTTGGTTAAATCAGCAACATTTAGCTGATTATTAGCCATTTTTGGTAATTCAATATTATCTTTTTTTGCTGTATCTTTCAACATAACCAGCTCCCTAATTTAAACTATAGTCATACATTTGATTTTTATATTTAATAATAATTCCCTTATAAATATTATTATTAACAACAGTTTTAATTAAAGGATTCAAATAATTGTAATTTTCCTTTTCAGAACCAACTTCAATATAAAAGTATGGATCATGTTTTGCTAGTTCTTCATCTATATAATTTATAAACGATTCAAAATCTTTTCCACCAGTTTCTATAAATTTATCATAAACACTCATCTGATCAGGTGAAAGCATTTCTTTTACAACAATCATTGGCTCCTTACTTGTCGTATATAATTTGTACACTGTATCAAAATCTAATTTTTTTCTAATATTCACAAGCGATTCATAATAGTTAACATCTTGCATATTTTTTTTATTTTCAATAAAAGAACTTATAACCTTTACATAATCAAAATCAAATTTCTCATTAATTTCTTTATACTTTGATAAAAAATCATTTACTTGATAATCGGGAATATTTTCTACAACATTACTATCAAAAGGCGCACTTATTGTAGGTTGTTCTAAAGTATTAACAACATCCTTTTTATTCTCTTCTTTATCCTCTAAACCCTCACTATTCTTTAAGTTGTCATATTCTTGAACTTTTTCTACAAAATAATTTTTAGACTTTTCATTTACAGACCTTACTAAATTTTTTAATAGAAAAAACATCATCAATGTCAACAAAAGAATAATTAAAATTACCCCTAAAATCAAATAGGACATCTATGACACTAAAGGATTAAAAAACAATAAAAAGAATACAAATGCAAACAAGAACAATAAAAACACAGTAGCTACGATTAAAATAGTCATAATAGAATGAACTACATCAGCTTTAGTCTCTGGGTTTCTTCCAACAGCCTCAGCGACTTTAGAGCCAATTATTCCTATTCCTATTCCTATTCCTAAAAAAGCCAACCCTAACATTGTTCCAATTGCACCAATAGTACTAGATAAAATTCCTTCCACAATCATCACTCCAAATCTTCCAACACCCCTACTATAAAGTATTGTAACACAATTTCTTTTTGTTGTATAGATAAAAACAAGCACTTTTTAAAATGCTTGTTCATTTATTTGCTAATAGTTTTCAGCTTTAATTTCAAAATATGATCTTGGATGATTACAAACAGGACAAACTGAAGGTGCTTCTTTGCCAATCACAATATGACCACAGTTTCTACATTTCCAAATTTTCTCACCAGATTTTGAAAAAACCAACCCATTTTCAACACTATCTAAAAGTTTTAAATATCGTTGTTCATGTTCTTTTTCAATCTCTCCAACTTGTTCAAACAATTTAGCAATTCTATCAAATCCTTCTTCTCTAGCTATTTCTGCAAACTCTTTATACATATCAGTCCATTCATAATTTTCACCATCAGCAGCAGATTTTAAATTATCTAAAGTAGAAGCAATTTCTCCACCTTGCAATTCTTTAAACCAAATTTTAGCATGTTCTTTTTCATTATTAGCTGTCTCTTCAAATATTGCAGCTATTTGTTCATAGCCTTCTTTTCTTGCTTTGCTAGCAAAATATGTATATTTATTTCTCGCTTGACTCTCACCTGCAAAAGCCGCCATTAAATTTTCTTCTGTTTTACTACCTTTTAATTCCATTTTTTATCTCCTCCTTCAAACATGTATTACATTTTCCTAAAAAACGTAAATCATAACCATTAACTTCATAATCTTTAATTTCAGGAATTTTATTTATATAGTTACCACTAACATCCTCAATTTTCCCACAAACAATACACTCCACATGAGCATGTAAAACATTTTTATCAAATCTTTCAATTCCATTTGGCATTTTTAAACACATTATCTCGCCTGTAGCAACTAACTTATTTAAATTACGATATACTGTCCCCAAGCTTATATTAGAAATTTTTCTCCTTGCCTCTGTATAAACCTCGAATGCCGTTAAGTGATCAAAACTATTATTAACTATACTCAAAATTATTTGTCTTTGCTTTGTATTTCTCAAAATATACTCCTTATCAGTAATGATTACTATTTAAGTATAATATATTTTAAACATTATTTCAAGAAAAAAGATAAAACTATTTTTTTGTAGTTTCATCTTCTCTTACTATATATATCGGTCTTCTTTTAGTTTCAAGATAAGTTTTTGCTAAATATTGTCCTATTATTCCCATGCAAAATAATTGAATTCCTCCTATAAATGTCACAATGCACGCTAAACTTGGCCATCCTGCAACTGGATCATTAAATATTAAAGTTTTAACAAAAATAACAATTGTAAAACAAAAAGCAACTAAACAAAATACTACTCCTATTACCGCAGCTATTGAAAGTGGTGTAGTAGTAAATGCAACTATGCCATCAATTGCATATAAAAACAATTTCCAAAAAGACCACTTAGTTTCTCCAGCAACTCTTTCAACATTTTCATACTCTAACCACTTTGTTTTAAATCCAACAAAACTAAAAAGGCCTTTTGAATATCGATTATATTCGTGTAAAGAAATTACAGCATCAACCATTTTTCTTTTCATCAACCTATAATCACGAGCTCCGTCAACCATTTCAACTTTACTCATTTTATTAATTAATTTATAAAACATTCTAGCAAAAAAACTTCGGATTGGAGGTTCTCCTTTTCTAGTAACTCTTCTAGTTCCAACTGAATCATAATCTTCTTCTTTAATTATTCTAATCATTTCTGGTAAAAGTTCTGGAGGATCTTGTAAATCAACATCCATAATTGTCGCATAATCACCAATAGATGCCTCTAATCCAGCAAGCATTGCAGCCTCTTTACCAAAATTTCGAGAAAAAGAAATAAATCTCACTTTTTTATCTTTATCATGTAACTTTTTAAGTTCTAATAATGTTTTATCTTTAGATCCATCATCCACAAAAATATATTCAAATGAATAATCCTCCAATTTTTTTTCTATCTTTTTAATTTCCTTATAAAACAAAGGAATAGCTTCTTCCTCATTGTAACAAGGAACAATTATACTTATTTTTTCCATAAACATCACACTCTACTTACATTGTATAATCAGTTTTTAAATTTGTCAAAACATTACAAAATAGTTTACAAAAAAAGAACTAATATTTTAGTTCTCCCATTTGACTCGTAGGCACAAATCCACTTCTAGCTGCAATTAAATCAGGTATTCTATTTACAATACTAGCACAAGTTAATTCTACAGTTGCTGGTCTATTAATTATTAAAGTAGTATCTGGTTCTCCAATAATACTCCATTCGTTTTTATCAAAATCATCCTTACCATAAACTTTACCAATACATTCACTTTCAATTGTAATACCTTCCAAAGTTTCAGTAGTAACAACTGCACTCATTCCAGTAGCCAATCCAGCTTTTATATCCATTTGTAAAGTATCAGAATGGATGTCATCTTCTCTATATATAGGAACACACTTTTGACTTTGACTTTTTACATGTAAACCTAATTTATCACAAAGCCAACCATTTGTATTCCACATATAACTAGGAGCAAACTCCCCATTTTGAATTAATAAATTACGTTCTTCTTCAGAAATATTATCAGCACTAGCAACATCTCTTTCAAATTCTTCTGCAGTTTTTCCAGCTCCATGGGCAAGTGCTAAAGCAATACCATAATCTTCAACATTATAAGAGCTACTTCCTTTAATTTTATTTATTTTATGGCTAGCACCTGCTAAAGTATAAATTAAATTTCCCCAGAAGGCATCTTGATATCCACTACCACTAATTGTACAATTATTTTCTTTAGCTAACAAATCAATTTCTTCGGTAATTTTAGGTGAAGAATTAAACGGATAAAAAGCTTCTTCACATGTAGTTATAGTATTTACACCACATTTAGCACAGGTCTTTAACACATCCTCTACATCTTTCATAAAACTCATAGTAGTTACTATACAGGCATCAGGTTTAGTTTCTTTTAATAATTGTTCTAATTCGTCTACTGAATGTATTAAAACACCCTTATTTTCAGATTCCATAACAGTTCCAATATCACTACCAATTACTTCAGGATTAACATCAACTGCTCCTACTATACTTGATCCTTTCTCAAAAACATAACGCATTGTGTACTTACTCATCTTTCCACAACCAACTTGAAATATTTTTAAATCTTTCATTTTTATTCCTCCTATCATCATATTTATTATATCAAGTATATATAATTGGTATAAAAGAATAATAAATCATTTTACATTTATTTACACATAAATTTTTTTAAAGCTTAACATACACTTAATAAAGTGGTATATTAGAAAACCACAAAGGAAGTGAAAACATGATTTTAAATAAAATAACTGATATAATAGGTCAATCATTTAATATAAATAAAGAATCAATTTCATTATTAGTATATACAGCAATTGCAGCAATAATAATTAAATTAGTAAGTCTAGGATTAAATTTTCTTAACAAAAAAATTAATCTAAATGAAAAACAGATATATACTGTAAATAAAAGAAATCATACTATTCTTACAATAATTTTTCTTTTAACTTTAGCAGTAATTTGGAAAGGGCCATTAAAAAACACCATAACAATTATTAGCTTTGTTTCAGCCGCCTTAACACTAGCTGCAAAAGATATAATATTTAATTATGTATGTGGAATCTACATTAAATTAACTAAACCAATTAAAATAGAAGATAGAGTTCAAATTGGTGACTATACAGGAGATATAGTTAATATTAACCATTTAAATTTCGAACTATTAGAAGTAGATAAAATAACCAATCAAAGTACAGGAATAATGATTCATTTGCCAAATTCATTAATATTTAATACTCCTCTTAAAAATTACACAAAAGCTTTTAAATATATATGGGATGAATTAAGCATAAAAATAGACATTAACAGTGATTTAGATTTAGCAAAAACACTTATACTAAAAATAGTTACTTCTAATTCAATAATTAAAGAAATACCAAAGAAAATGAAAAAAGAAATAGAACAATCTATTTCAAAATATCGAATTTATTACAATAACTTAACACCAATCATATATACAAAAATAGACGATGGATCAATTGTTCTTACAGTAAGATTTTTGATTCATCCTAAAAAACAACGTAATGTAGAAAGTGATATATATAATAATATTCTTAAAATCTTTTCTCAAAATAACATCATGATTAAATAAGTTTTTTCTTCTTAGTAAAAAGCAACACTAACCCAGCAAATATAAAAAACAAATACGGATATTTTTTAAAAACATTTTGAATAAAATCATCTTCTTGTTGAACATCATTATTTAACAAAACAATATTATCTGAAGCATCAGAATAAAAAATAGTAGAACAGTAACCCTCTTCTGCTTTTTTTAAACTCCATATTCCAATTTTATCATCAATAGCTGATTTCTGAATCTTACATAAAGATTTAGTGTATTTATAATCACCATATATATAAGACACTTTAGCATATCCTTGTTCAATTAATTCTTGCTGTAATAATTTTCCATCAACCCATACCCAGGCTAAATATCTATCATATTTATCCTGTTTAGAAGAGCCATCATCAAATTCAACTACAATATTATTAGCATTTTCTAAAAGATTACATGTATACAAACTAGCTTCTTTGCCAAAAGGTTGAACCTTTTTATTTGGATGGACACTTTCAGGAGTGTCAATACCTAAAAAACGAAATTTAGTTTTTTCACCATCATAATTAAACCATGCAGTATCCCCATCTACACATTTATTAAAAGTAACTACATTAGTATCAGCATTAACATTTAAAGTTAACAAAAATAATAATATTATCAAAATTCTTTTCATTTTTTTACCTCTAAAAAAAGATAAGTAAAAAACCTTATCTTAAAATTTTAAATTATTTAAAACATTCTCATCTTTAACTTCTTTTAAATACAACTCAGAATTAATTTCACTGCAAGTAACAACAATAAATTTATTATTATCTATATTTTTTAGTAAGTAATAACAAATATCATCTACTAACTCAAAATTAATTACTTTGTAATTCTTTTTATTTGTTAAATGAAGTATTTCATCTTTTTCTAAATACATATTATCCTCTATAATTACAATCCGTAGGAATATTTAATTGAATTCCAGCAAATAAATATTTATCTGAAGCTAAAGCTTTTATAGTTTCATCATCACATGACATACCATTAGCAGTTAAGTAACTATTTATCTCTTCTTTATTATAATTATAAATTGCTTCCCAACAATCCTTGCTTGGATAAACTTTTTCAGCAATACTTTCTAAAGATTCACCTTCAGAAAATATATAAGGCACAGATCCAATAGTACTAAATGATGAATTGTCAACAGAAACATCGTCACTATCATCTTCTTCTAAAGATTCTTCTTGTTGAACATCCTGAGAAGCCTCTTCAACTTCTTTTAGTTCTATATCAGGTTTTTCAATACTTTCAACTTTTATCATATCATTTTCAATATGAGTTGGTTCTTCTTCAATTTCATCTTCTATTTTTTCTTCTTTAACTTCTTCTTCCTCTTCAGGAATATCAAATATATTAGTTTCTTCTTTAATTTGTTCAGGTTCTACAGGTTTCTCTTCTGTTTTAATTTCTTCTGTCTTCTCTAAAGGACTATCAAAAGAAGTATTTTCTTCTACAATACTAGAATTATGTAATCCTAATTCATCAAATAAATTAGATAATTTTGCAAACTCACTCTGATAATCCAAATTTAGTGATTTAGGGTATTCTGCTACAATATTGCTTTTTCTGTCTTCATATTTAACAATCTCCTTTTCACGATTATTAATTTTTTTCATACAAAATTCAATATTTTCTCTAACAGATAGCTCTAATTCTCTAACTACATCATCAAATTCTACACTAATTCTATGTAATTCATTAGATAACTCAACTTTTTCTAAATCATCAGTATCTAAAGAAGAATCACCCTTATTTTTTATAAACTCTAATTCAATTAAATTAGCAGTATTATCATTACTAACATTTTCAACTAAATCATACAAATCAACTAACTTTTTAGAAACACTTTCTATTTCATTTTGAGAATCTACAATCTCTTTTGCATCATTAGCTTCAAAAACATTTCTTTTTAATTCCTCTAATTCTGCTTCTAATTCTTTAATTTTTAAATTAAAATTATTAATTTTTTCATCATTAATTTTAATTTGATAATCTAATTCTTTAGATCTAGATTCATTTGATTCAATATTTTTTAGTTGTTCTTTATATTTAGAAATTATTTCTACATAATTTTCTTTTATTCCTTGACTCGCTAAAATACCACTAATTTCTTTTTTTAATAAAGAAATTTCTTCACAATATTTTTCTATCCCTTTATCACACTTTTTTATTTGATTATAAGCCAATATATTTTCTAAAGATAATCTATCACTTTGACATGAAAATAATAGTTCATTCATAAATATCCCTCTCTATTCTGGTAACATTATAACATTATAATTTTAATTATTCAATTATTATTTAAAAAAACGAGTATAAATATTTTTGTACATATCACAATATTAATATAAGGAGGAAATTATGGAACAAGTACCAAATATTATTTCTACTAAAGATTTATCATATATTAGTGATATGTTAAATTGGATACATACTTTTTCAAAAAAAATATATCACTATGAAACTATAGCAGAAGACGAATCAGTTATAAACATATTGGAAAAAAGTAATAATGTACTTATAAATATTTATAACGATTTATTAAATACTTTAAATTGAAAGGAATAATATATGAGCAAAATTAAAAATGATGAAAAAAAAGTAAAAAAAACAAAAGATTTAAATGATATTGATATTTTAAATGATGTACTTCTTTCTTTTAAAATGTTAACTGATAATTACGCAATAGCACTTAATGAAGCAAGTAATAATAAAATTTATAACATATACAAAAAAGAATTTGATTCAATAAGCCAAATACAACAGGAATTATTTAATCTTTCTTTTAAAAATGGATGGTATCAATTAGAGGAAGCAAAAAAACAAAAAATTGCAGAAACAATAAAACAATTCACAAATAAAACAAAAGAACTAAACGCAAATGAATAGTTCTTTTTCTATTTTCTCTAAATTATGTTATTATATTCAGAAGGAAGTGATAAGTGATGCAAAAAAAAATACTACTAACAATAACTTTATCTATTTTACTACTTTCTCTCATTTTATGTGAAATTCTGTTTGGCAAAAACATTATAGACAATAAATATAACTCATTAGATAAGTACGCAGTCTTAGATAAAAAAGTTATGACATACGGAGAAAATAAAATAGAAAAACATTACAATTCAAAATATTCTTATATACTATCATACCCTTTAGTAGAAAATAACAGTATCAATGATCAAATAAAAACATTTTTAACTGATAAGAAAAACAAAATTAAACAAAATAATAGTTATGAAATAATGACTATAAATTATGAATCATATTTAAAAGAAAATTATATTAGCATTACTTTTATTACCAAATATATAAAAAAGAACACAACAGAAATTAATTCATTTATTTATGATAAAAACAGTGGAATCGAAATTAAAAACATTTTTAAAGAAGAAACTATTAATGAAACAAAAGAACTATTAAATACAGATATAATCAATGTCGCCTTATCTAATGAAAACTTAATCAATTATAGATTAGTAAATAATAATTATGAAAAAACCTTTATAAACTATTCTGATATTTCAAATTATTTAAATTTAACCATTCCTACAATTACAAACAACATTGATCGGCAAACTATAAGGAACATCGATCCAAATAAACCAATGGTAGCCTTAACCTTTGATGATGGTCCACATCCCATATATGGTCCAGCTATTATAAATACATTAAAAAAATATAATAGTGTTGCAACTTTTTTTGAAGTTGGATATATGTTAAAAAATTATAGTTACGTTTCATTAGAAGCAAAAAAAATTGGATGTGAAATAGGTTCACATACATATAATCATGTTAACTTAAAAAAATTGAAAACTAATAAAATTAAAGAAGACTTCCAAGCAATGGACGATTTATATTACTCAATATTTAATGAATATCCTAAATATATTAGACCTCCATATGGAGCATATAACGATAATGTAACAAATAATACAGATGAAATTTTTATACTATGGTCAATTGATACTCTTGATTGGAAAACCAGAAATGCCGAAAGAATTGTTGAGTCTATAAAAAAAGAAGGGGATTTAAACGGCGATGTTATATTAATGCATTCGCTATATAAAGAAACAGCTGAAGCATTAGAAATACTTATCCCTTGGCTTTTAGAACAAGAATATCAACTAGTTACAATTTCTGAATTACTAGAAAATAAATACAATCAAAACATAGGTGATCAAAAAGTCTTCGGATACTATTACTTTGGTTTATAACCAAAGTTTTTTTATAAACTAAATTAATTTATTATGTCAAAATAAAAAAGCAACCTTAGTTGCTTTAATATCAAAATGGCGCCCGATGTAGGACTCGAACCTACGACCTAACGGTTAACAGCCGTGCGCTCTACCGACTGAGCTAATCG
>CAKOLD010000004.1 GCA_934096015.1 uncultured Bacilli bacterium | reverse complement strand
TCTTCCATCTTATCCATTAAAGCTTGTCCAACACCTTTACTTCTTATTTTAGATGTAACTATTAATTCGGTAATTATCCCTCTTTTAGGACATTTATAATCTAAATAATCATATTCTTCATATGGAGGAATCGTACCTATAATAAGTCCAATTGCTTTGTCATTTTCAATTGCTAAATAGCATTTACCATTATTCTTATCTACTTCATCCAAATCGACTAATGCCATCTTCTCATGATATTCAGGATGAACTTGATCTAACTCATCTTTATCAATAGATACAATATATTCTTCAAGTTCTGTTAATAAATTTCTAACGTCTTCAAGATATTTTTCTTCATATTCTATTATTTTCATAATTAGCCACCTCTATTTATTATTAAAAATGAATACATCCTCTATTCCATCATTTTTAGTTATATAATTTCCATTAGTATATTCTGATATTATATTTTTCCAAAATAAATATGCAATAGGATTGTTTCCCATTGGTTGGACCTCCCAATCACCCCTAAATTTTTCAAATATTTCGTAAGCGACTCTTTTCCCAATATGATTTCTCCTAAATCTTGGCATTATTAAGAATTCGGCGATACACTTGCCATTTTTATTAAATTTTAAATTTTCATTTACCATAACCATTTCTACATATGTTTTCCACTTTTAATAAAATATGCACTTCGATCCTCATCAGTAAAGTAATTATCAAACCATCTATATTCAAATATACATTCCTCATTTACATCATTATCAATATATTGCGAACCATCATATAAGGAATATTGTAACAATTTATATAATTTTTCTTTTTCTTGATGTTTTATATCAATTATTTTGTAATTCATTATAATCACCAACTTTTACATATTATTATATCATACAATATACTTGCATTTTGTTAAAGCTAGTAAAAAAACTTATCTAAAACTTATCTAAACACCTTTTTTGAAGTTAAATTGCCTAAAAATTGTAAGTAGCAAAAAGCTCGCAAGCCTTTATTTATAAGGCTTTGCGAGCTTATTTACCACAACATTGTTTGTATTTTTTGCCACTGCCACAAGGACATGGATCGTTTCTTCCTACTTTTGTAATTTTCTTTGGTGTTGCTTTTAAACTTTCTTTTCCATCGTTAGTAATTCCTTTAGGTGATTGTTTTGGTGTTATTTGTTGTTTTATTTGCATTTTCATTAAGAAATTTGCTATTCTTTCGTCTATATCATCTAACATTTGATCAAATATGTCGTATCCTTCTAAAGCATAAGCTTGTAATGGATTAGTTTGGCCATAACCTCTTAATCCAATTCCTTCTCTTAAGTGTTCCATACTACTAATATGTTTTACCCACGCTTCATCAATTACTTTAAGTGAAATTTGTCTTTCAAAATCAGCTATTATTTCTTCAGGAACATCTTCTGTTTTAGTTTCATAGTCTTTTAAAATTATATTTGATAAATATTCACTAACTTCTTCAGTAGATTTATTTTTTAAAGATTCAATTTCTATTTTGTCATTTTTTACTAAACTAGCATTTAAGTGATCGCATATATTTTCTAAGTCATCATCTGTTAAGTAACCTTCTGGAGCTATATGATCTTCAACTAAATCTAAAATAAAGTCTTTTATTGTATCTATACAAATTTCATGAACATTTTCTGAATCTAGTAGTTCATTTCGACGTTCATAAATAATTTTTCTTTGTTCACTTACTATGTTATCGTAGTCAAGTAAATTTTTACGAGTATCATAGTTATTTCCTTCTATTTTCTTTTGTGCACTTTCTACACTTTTTGAGAACATTTTTGAACGAATTTCTTGATCATCAGCACCTAAAGCTTGAATCATATTTTTAATTCTATCAGTACCGAATCTTCTCATTAATTCATCTTCAAAAGATATAAAGAATTGAGAATAACCTGGATCTCCTTGACGTCCTGAACGTCCTCTTAATTGGTTATCAATACGACGTGATTCGTGTCTTTCAGTGCCAATTACACATAAACCGCCAAGTTCTTTGACTCCTTCACCTAATTTGATGTCTGTTCCACGCCCTGCCATGTTAGTTGCAATTGTTACAGCACCTTTTTGTCCTGCTTGTTCTATAATTTCTGCTTCTCTTGCATGATTTTTAGCATTTAATACTTCATGAGGAATTTTTGCTTTTTTTAACAAACTGCTTAAATATTCGTTTGCTTCAACTGAAATGGTTCCAACAAGTATTGGTTGACCTGTACTGTGTACCTTTTCAATAAATTTAACTATCGCTTTATATTTTCCTTCCATAGTTGCATACATATAATCTGCCATGTCTTCTCTTATGCAAGGTTTATTAGTAGGTATTTCTATTACATACATATTATATATGTCTCTAAACTCTTCTTCTTCTGTTTTAGCAGTACCAGTCATACCTGATATTTTGTTATACATTCTAAATAGATTTTGGAATGTTATAGTAGCTAGGGTTTTAGTTTCTTCATTTATTTTAACATTTTCTTTGGCTTCTATTGCTTGATGAAGACCATCTGAAAATTGTCTTCCGTGCATTAATCTACCAGTAAACTGATCAACAATAAGTATTTCACCAGTTTCACTTACCACATAATCTACATCTAATTTCATACCGTAGTTAGCTTTTAAAGCTTGATTTATATGATGAACTAAAGCAGTGTTTTCTGAATCATATAAATTTTTTAGTTTGAAGTGTTTTTCTATTTTTTTACTTCCGTTTTCAGTTAAGATAACTGTTTTAGTTTTTTCGTCTACAGTGTAATCTTCTTCTTCAACTAATTTTTTTACAGCTTGATCTGCATCAATATATAAGTTTGCAGAATTAAATTTACCACCTGAAATAATTAATGGGGTTCTAGCTTCGTCTATTAAAATAGAGTCTACTTCGTCTATAATTACAAAGTTTAATGGTCTTTGAACTCTGTCTTCTTTTCTTAACACCATATTATCTCTCAAATAATCGAATCCAATTTCATTATTTGTTGAATAAGTAATGTCTGCATTGTATACTTCTTGTTTTTCTTTAGGGCTTAACTCTCTTAGGTTTGTACCTACAGTTAAACCAAGGAAGTTATAAACTGGTCCCATCCATTCGGCATTACGTGCTGTTAGGTATTCGTTTACTGTTACAACGTGTACCCCTTTTCCAGTTAATGCATTTAAATACGCAGGTAAAATAGTTGTTAAGGTTTTCCCTTCACCTGTTTTCATTTCAGCTATATTACCATAGTGAATTGCAAGTCCTCCTAAAAGTTGAACGTAATAAGGTTCTTCTCCTATTACTCTTCTTGCAACTTCTCTGACTGTTGCAAACGCTGGAACAATTATATCATCTAATGTCTTTCCATTTGCTAACTCTTCTTTTAGTTTTGGAGTCATTTCCTTTAATTCTTCATCTGTTTTTTTTCTATATTCTTCTTTTAATGCTTCTATTTCATCGGCAATTTTAGAAAATCTTTTTAATTCTTTATATTCTGTGTCTAATAATTTTTTTAAAAAACTCATATATTCCCTCCCAGTATCTTTTATTTTAACATAAAAAAAGAGTATTTTACACTCTTTTTATAGTTTTATGGCTTTTATTTTGAGTTTATAATACCATACTCTCCATCTTTTCTTTTATAAATAACTGAAATACATTCTTCATCTACGTTTTTAAACATAAAGAAATCATGATTTAGTAATTCCATTTGAAGTATTGCTTCTTCTTCATCCATTGGTTTAATATCAATAGTTTTTCTTTTTATTATTTTACTATAATCTTGTTCTTCTTTAATTTCATAATCAAAATTAAATTCAGGAATAATTTCTTTTTTATATTTATCACGTATTTTTGTAGTATTTTTTCTAATTTGTCTTTCTAGTATTTCTTCTACTTTATCAATTGCACTGTATAAATCTTGATTAGCAGCTTCTGCTCTAATTGTAAATTTATTAGTTGGAATAGTAACTTCTATAGCTTGAAGATTGTTTCTAACTCTAATTAAAACTTTAACATCAATTTCTTCTTTAAAATACTTATTTAATTTAGTAAGTTTTTCTTCTACATAAGCTTTAATAGAATCTGTAATTTCAATCTTATCTCCTCTAATATTAAATTTCATTATATCACCTTCCTATATTAATTATATCAATTCATAAAAAAAACTACAAGACTGTAGTTAATTCTATTTCAGTTACGTCAGTTGCTTGAAGACCTTTAGTAGTTTCTAATAATTTAAAATCTACTAAAGAGCCTTCTTTTAAAGTTTTATATCCATCTTTAATTATAGCTGAATAGTGAACGAAGATATCTTCTAAATCACTATATTCTATAAACCCATAACCTTTCTCATTGTTAAACCACTTAACTTTACCTCTCATAAATTCACCTTTCCTTCTTAAATCATATACTACAATACAAAAATATCATAACTGACCATTCAAGTCTATCAAATTAAGTCGTCAAAATTCGACTTTATGTTTGAAATGGCTTAAAATGCGTTCGAATTGTTAAAAGTTGGTACTTTTTATTGCATTTTTAAAATTTGAGACATAAAAGTCTTGTCTTTAGACAGAAGACACGTTTTATAAAGCTATCTTGTGTTATAGTGAACATGGTCAAAGGAGAATGTAAGATTAAAAACAAAGTAGTAAATGGTTGCATGAATTTAATAGAACGTGAACAAAGTATTGATAAAGTTAAATTGGCTGAAATTAGATATGCTTTAGAAGGCATGTATTCAACCTTATCTAAAACTTTGATAATATTAATTATTGCATATTTTTTAGGTCATTTTAAAGATACACTGTTCTTCATGTTATTTTATATTCCTATAAGGAGTTTTAGCTTCGGATTTCATGCAAATAATAGTACTGAATGCCTTATATTAAGTATAATAACTTTTATATTGCTGCCTTGGTTATTTAGTGCTATTAAGATAAACAAAATTTGGCATATCGTTTTAATGATTATGAGTTTTGTATCCTTTTTACTGTTTAGTCCTGCAGGCACTAAAAAAAGACCGATTAAAAACCCGCAAAGAAGACTAAAATGTAAAATAGTATCCTCCAGTTTACTTGTTACTTATTTTATAATTAGCTTCTTTGTTCCTACTACTATTAGTAAGATGATATTAGCTGTTATAGTGTGTCAAGCATTTATGATTAGCCCTGTGATGTATAAATTGTTTAAACAGCCATATTATTACAATTGGTTTAAATGATATTAGATATATTTAAACAATGAAAGGAGCATGAATATGTTATCAGCTTTAGCAAATATTTTATCTGCAATTGGTTCAACTGTAGCAAGTACTAGTACTACTGCTACTTATTGGTGGGTGTTTGACGAACCAGAAATGCCTGAAAGTTTACAAGACTAATTAAAAAATAGAGATTTGATTCTCTATTTTTTATTTTGTTTATTTAAATATATTAAGTTACTTATAAATAAATTATTAATAATATTATAGTCTATTTTGATTCTTTTTCCTGAAACCTTTTGAACATAATTTAATCCGTATCCAGAATTACGATTTTTGGTACTGTACTTTTTAGTTCCCAGTTTATCTAAATCCATATTTCCTTTAAAAGTATTAGTTATTTTTATAATAAAGTTTTCTTTGTTGCCGTCTATTTCTGCTAATATTATTTTTTCATTACAATTTTCTACAGCTTCAATTGCGTTATCAATCCAAATTCCTAGTATTTCACAAATATGATGATAGTCTTTTGGTTTTACTACATCTTTAATATCAAAATCCAATTTATAATTAACTCTAAATTTTATATTTTCATTTTTTATACTGGTAAGCTTAATATAAAATAATCCTTGAATACCTGAAGGAACATCATTAATATTTGTTAACCAATGAAAATTCTTTTCATATTTTTTTATTATTGTATTTATAATTGCTTGATCTTTTTTCGGTAGTAAACTTTTAACACTAATTAAGTCATTTGTTAAATTGTGTTTCAATTCACTATAGTCCTCTGATATCTGTTTGTAAATAACATTTGATTCTTCTAAGTGCTCATTTTTAATTGTTAATATTTTATTGGAATAACTTTTCTTAACTGTATTATAGATTAAAATTCCAAACATGATAAATAAAGAAATTACTAAAAAGTAGATATATACATTATGAAGGTTAGATGCATAAAAATATACACCTAAGCATAATATTAAAATGCAAAATCCTGTAAGTGTGTAAAAATTTAATATATTAACATAGGTTTTATATAAGTAATCGATGGCCTTCCTTACAAGTTTTACCGATAATACATGGTAAATGGCTAAACAATTTATTATACTATAAATAATTTTTATAAATTGATTATTATTTAAATCGTCTAAGTTTTTTATGATTGCTGGAAAGAGGATTGAAAATAATATTTCTAAAAATATAGATACAATTGTAATTATTACTACATAAAAAATCGTAGTTTTAGTAGAATCTTTAAATATAACTTTTAAGAGAGCAAATGTTAATAAAATAGAAAGTATTAATTTATATGGTAAAGCACTATATAAATTATTTATTACCATAATAACACTTATAATAAATAGATAAATTATTCTATTTTTATTAAATTTTTTATAAGCTATTTTTTCATAAACTTTAATATATACAAATCCTTGTAGGATTGTACAAATGAGTGGTACTAATTTTTGTATCATGATTAATCCTCTTTATATGTTCTTGAAAGTAATGGAACTTTAACTCCATTACATAATTCAAAAAAACATTCATTCCAATTATATAAATTTACTTTATCATTATTTACAATACATGCTCTATGTGTTTGAAAGAATCTTGAGTCTAGACTCTGTTTTATTTCTTCTAAAGTCATATTAACTTTAAATTCATTGTTATTAGTAACAATTACAAGCTTTCTTTCTTGTGTATCTCTATACACATAAAGAATGTCTTTATAAAATATTTGAAGAGTTATTTTATTATTAGAATACTTAAATTTGCCGTTATCATGTTCCATTTTAACTATTTCACTTATATCTTTTGATAATCTTTTATCTAGATTATCAAACTTTTCTATAAAATCAAATACTTTATAAATTGTCTTATAAACAGTTTCAAACATTCTATCATGACTAGTAACGAATATTATTTCACTATCCCAATCTTCTGTTCTAATTTCTTTAGCTATATCAATTCCAGATATTTTACCTTCTAAAGCAATATCTAAAATAAATATTTTACTTTCAATATCATTTTTGATAATTTCTTTTAATCCCTTGCAAGATTTTGTTAATTTGCTAATTTTATATTCTTTGTTATTCTTAAACATTTCTTTTGTAATTATATTTTCTATTTCTTTTTCGGTTTTTGGATCATCTTCGACTATAATAAAATTCATTTAATCACTTCCTTAATAATTTTTTCAGATTCGCTTATATCTATTAGGGATATTAGTTTACTTATTTTATAATCTTTAAATTCTTCTAATCTATTTGTTATTTTATAGCTTAATATTTTATTTATTTTACATTTCTTTTTTATTGTGTATCTTTTATTATTTCTATCTACTAATTCATATTTATTATTAGAATTACATAGTGTGCAATTATTTTTACTAATATACATTTCAGGTATACAGTGTTTCATAATCATTAACTCTAATTTACCAAAAGCGAATATTTGAAGATTTGGTTTGTGTTTATATCTTTCTTGAAAATTTTTATCAATAAGTTCTATTTCATTTTTAGTTAATTCTGAAGATAATGTTATTTTTTTTACTCCAAGTTCTTCTAGTAGTTTGACTGCGTATGAATTTGTTATATTTAAGTATGTATCTGAATGAACGTTATTGTTTTTTGCTTGAATAATGTTACTAGTATCTGAAACTAGCAAATTTGTATTTTGATATTCTTTAGTATTTAATCTATTTAATTTTAAATAGACGTTTGGTTCTTTTTTAAGTTTGTTGAAAAGTTCAAAGTTATCAACATAAATGTTCCCTTTATTTTTTACTAAATTATATTGTTCAATATTTTCTATTAAATAAGAATTGTTAATGTCTATTGATTTTTCTTTGCTTGGAATCCAATTATATTCCTTTTCAACTATATTTTGTTTTTGTCCTTGTCTTAATTCTATTAATTGTTCTACAAGATTTCTTCTAATATTATTGATTCTAGATAATGGGATAAAGATGTTATTATCTATCGTTATTTCGTAATCTTTTAAATAGAATGGTGTTGTTCCTAATTTATTTAATTTTTGAATAATTTCTTTTGCTTCTGTACAATTATTATTAGCTAGTTCAATTGTTTCATCTTTTATAGTGCATGTGTAATGATTGTCTGTTATAGATATTTCTAAGGGGTTTCCAACTTTAGCATTAACAATAAATTTTATTGGTATTTTTTTATAATCAAAAAAATTAATTTCTTTTTGTAACTTGCTTGATATAGTTAAATTAATCGTATCTAAAGATCTAATATTATCTTTATTATCAACATATACTATATCACCTTTTTCAGCATGATTTATTAAATTATCTTTTTCATCGTACAAATAATTTATATACATGCCTTTATTACTTTCATTAAATCTAATAGCATCTTCTTGATTTAATTCATATTCTAATTTTATTTTGATTTTTTTGCCTAATGCTATTATTTTTCCTAAAGGTATTCCTATATGATTTGATGTTTTATCATTTATAATATTTTTATCGTTAAATAAATGTCCTTTAGTGAATTCTCTATTATATAGTAATTTTAGTTTTTCTATTTCCTCTGGTGTTGGGATGCTTTTAATACCTTTGTAGTAGTTATCAATATATTTTCTGTATATTTTGGTTGTATATCCCACGTATTCTGGAGATTTCATTCTTCCTTCTATTTTTAAAGACGTTATATTTGATTTTAAAATATCATCTATATTTTTTAAGGTGCATAAGTCTTTGGTGCTTAAAAGATATTTACCGGTAGTTTCTATCTTTTTATTGTTTTCATATAGATCGTATGGTAATCTGCATAATCCTGCACATTTACCTTCGTTACCACTTCTATCTAAGATTTCTTTAGACATTAAGCAGTTACCAGAATAAGATATACAAAGAGCTCCATGAACAAATATTTCTTTTTCTATATCAGTATCTAAATTAGAAATTTCATTTAATGATAATTCTCTTGCTAAAATTATTCTCTTTACTCCTAAAGATTTAAGAAGTTTTATGTTTTTATTGCTATGATTGTGACACTGAGTGGAAGCATGTAAAACTAAATTCGGAAATTTTTTATGTAATAAATCAATCATACCAATATCTTGAATAATCAAGGCATCGACATTATTTTCATGAAGTATGCGGACATAATCTATTAAATTATCAACGTCTTGTTCTTTAATTATTGTATTTATAGTTACAAATATTTTTACACCATATAGATGAGCATATTTAATTGCTTCAATTATTTCTTCTTCAGTAAAGTTGTTGGCATAGGCTCTGGCACCGTATAATTTACCAGATAAATAAACGGCATCCGCTCCATTGTGGATAGCTGCTTCAAGCATTTTTCTATTTCCCGCAGGAGCTAGTAATTCAATTTTTTTCATCTTACCTCCACAAAAAATGTGGATAAATATATTTTTATCCACACACTTTTTTATATCTTTCTTCAATTTTTGATGTACCTAAAAGTCTCATTATTTCATATAAATCAGGAGTCTGATGTTTAGTTGTTAAAGAAACTCTTAAGACTGTGGAAATATCAGCAACATTCCCTTTAAATTTTTCAGGATTTTCTTTATATTCTTTCATATTACTTGCATAGCCTAATTTATCACATAAAAGTTTTATTTTATTAAACCATTCTTCTTTGTCATCCTTTTCATCATAAATTTCTAAATATTTATTTAAAATGTTGGCTATTTCTTCTTGATTCGAAATATTTTGATATTCATAATTTTTTTCTTCTTTATCAAATAATTCGTCATACATATACCATACGCTGTTTCTTATTTCACTATATGATGAATAATCTTTTCTTGGTTTCTTTTGTTCTCTTTCGATATTTAAAATAGCAGTGGAATATTCTTTATATTTAGTTAATAATTCATAAAATTCTCGATCAAACTCACTTGTATAGTCTACTAAAGCATCGTATACTTCTGAAGCTTTTAATCTGCTTATATAATTTTTTGAGATATTATATAATTTTTCAGTATCAAATAGTGAGCCACTTAAACTAATTTTTTTAAAGTCAAATTTAAATTCATAAATGTCTTTGTCTAAATTGTTTTCTAGCCAAGATTCAAAATTTGAATTTGCAAGTGTCAATAGGTAAAGTTTAACTGCTTCTATTGGCAAACCTTGTTCGTGATAAAAACTTACCGCTGCTTCTGGATCTTTTCTTTTACTTAATTTTCTTCTTGTTCCATTTTCATCAATTTTCATTACTAGACCTAAATGTCCATATTTTGGAACTGGAAATTTAAAAATATCAAAAAGTTGTAAATGAATTGGTGTTGATGATACCCATTCTTCTGCTCTTAGAACATGCGTTGTTTGCATTAAATGATCATCAATTACGTGAGCAAAATGATATATTGGTATTCCATCACTTTTAATTAAAACGACATCTAAATCATTTTCAGGAAATTCTATTTTTCCACGAACTAAATCATTTAGCACAACTTTTCTAGTATAATTTCCTGGAGATTTTAATCTAATTACAAATGATTCACCATTTTTTATTCGTTCTGCTCTTTCTTCATTCTTTAAATCACGGCACTTTGCCCAACCACCATAATAACCTATGCGTGATTTTTTGGCTTCCTGATTTTTTCTCATGATTTCTAATTCTTGTTCTTTACAAAAACAAGGATATGCTAAACCTTGTTCAATTAAATATTTGGCATAAGTTTGATATATTTCTTTTCTTTCTGTTTGAATGTATGGACCGTATTCTCCTATTTGTTCTGTTTCACTTTTTACGCCTTCATCTATAGTTATATTAAAATTTTGTAAATCGTTTATAATCCCTTGAATACCATTTTCAACACTTCTTTTTTGATCAGTATCTTCTATTCTCAAATAGAACACTCCACCTGTAGTTTTTGCTACAAAATGTTCAATAAACGCAGTTAGTAAACTTCCCATATGAACAAATCCAGTTGGACTTGGAGCAAATCTTGTAACTATTGCTCCTTCTTTCAAATTTCTCTTAGGGTAAAGGTTTTCATAATAATTTATATCTTTAGTTATATTTGGAAAAATTATGTCTGCTAATTCTTTATTCGTCATGATGGTCACTTCTTTCACAATACTTTAATTATAGTATAAATTAGAGCTTTTGTAAATGTTTTAAAATTTAAAATAATGCGTTAATACGCATTATTATTCAATAAAAATTGGCTGTCTTAAGTGATTATTTTTAGTTTTTTCCAGATATTTAATTTTTATGTTTATTTTGGGTTTTACATAAATGAAATCTTGACTAAGATTGTTAAAGGGATTTCTAGAAGTTTTTAAATAGGTTAATGTTTTAAATAATTGATTTTTTTTAGCTATTGTAACTTTGCCTACAAATAGCAATTTATTATTTTTTAATTCACCTAGGTAACACGAAAAAACATTGGAGTTATCGTTATATGAAAATCCACCTATTGTAAATGATCCTACTTGATAATTTTTTATTTTTATCCATTCTTTTGTCCTTGTATTTGGATAGTATTTACTATCTTTTTTCTTAGCTATTATTCCTTCTATATTTAATTTTTTTATCTCTTTAAATAGTTTTTTCCCTTTTCCAATAATATATTTGCTTATTTTAAAATAGTCATTTTCATGATATTTCAATAAATAGCCTTTTCTTTCAATTAATGGTAAATTTATTAAAGATTTTTCTTCGTATAAAATATCGAAACATATATACGTTACAGGATTTATTATTGATGCTTTTTTAATTTCTAAATTGTTTTTTAATCTATTTCTTTGTTGAAGTTTAGAAAATGAAGGCAGATTATTTTCTAGTGCTATTATTTCACCATCTAAAATGGTTTTTTTGGTTACCATTTTTTTAATTACTGATAATTCTGGATAAGTATTTGTTAAATCAATACCATTTCTACTAACTATTTTTATAGATTGGGGGCTAACATATATTAGAGCTCTAATGCCATCATATTTAAATTCATATAAATAATTTTCATCATCAAAGGGATCGCTTTTTTCGAATAATAACATTGGAGAGCATAATTTATTCCACATTTTTTAAACTCTTTTCTAATGCTTTCATTAAATCATTTATTTGTTTTTTAGGTTTTGTTTTTGAAGATTTAATAGCTTTTCCATTTAATTTATCATTTATTGCTTTTCTTATATTGTCTTGATATTCATCGTGATATTTTTCAGGTGTAAAATTGGTTTTTAGAGAATTAATAAGTTTAATTGCTAAATCTAGTTCTGATTTATTAATAGTTTTGTTAATTTCATTATTTGTAAGATGAATCTCTTCAAAAAAATATAGTGTTGTTAAAATAATACCATTTTCATTAAATCTTAATATACAGTAATAGAATTTTGTACCTATTACGGTTTTACATAAAGCTACTTTTTTAGTTTCTTTTAAAGCTTCATAAAATAGTTTATAAGATTTAGAACTGTTAAAGGTTGTTAAAAAGAAACTTTTTTCATAGTAAATGGGATCTATTTCTTTTATATCTACAAACCCTATTACTTCTATTTCTTTTTCATTTGGAAGCTTAAGTTTATTTAATTCTTCTTTTGTAAAGGTAAGATACTTATTTTTTTCATATTGATATCCTTTCATTATATCTGTTTCTTTTAAGTCTTTTTTACATTTTGGACAGTATTTTATATATTCAATACGATGAGAACATTTTTTGTGTAACTGATTAAATGCAATATCATTATTAGTAATAATATTATTCATTTGTATTGGTATGTTTACTAGTCCAAAAGAAATACTACTATGAATGTTAGGCATACAAATCACCATTATTATTTTTTACTAATAATTTATTTTTATACTTTTATAAATAAAAAAACGACTTTATAGTCGTTGAATTTTAATTGGTGACCCATATGGGATTTGAACCCATGAATGTAGCCTTGAGAGGGCTATGTGTTAACCATTTCACCAATGGGCCATTTAATAATGTTAAGAATAACATTATTAATATATCACATACTTTTAGCTGATACAACATTCTTTTTTTATTTTTTAAAAATTAGAATTTTACTAGTATTAGAAATCAGTTATAAATTTGTCATTTTTTTAATTTTTTTGTATAATTGGTTTTAGTTATTATATTTGGAGTGGTATGGATGTATGTATTACCTTATTATTTACAAACAAATATAGTTTGTATAATTATTTTAGCAATGATATTTTTTAAGCTAATTAACAAAACTAAATATACTACACTTATTTATAAAAAAATTATTATTAGTTTAATATTATTTTGTGTGGTAGATATTATTTCTATATTGTTTAGAGGGAGTAATTTCCAATATAGTAATACAATATTATTAATCTCAAATTCCTTATATTTGTTCTTTCCTCTTTTAATTAGTTTTTATTGGACTGAATACGTTTTTTTAAATATAGATAAAGATTCATTAAAAAATATTAAAATTAAGATATTGATTAATCTTCCGGTTTTAATTGGAGTGTTATTGTTAATATTAAATATTTTTACAGGTATTTTATTTACTATAAACACTAATAATTTATATGAACGCAGTGATATATCTTTTATTTATACTTTTGTTACTTGGGTTTATATATTAATTTCTACTATAAAGTCTTTACAAGTGTATTATACAACTGATAACATTTATAAAAAAGAAATAATATTTCCTTTTTGTTTATTTATCATAGGACCTTTTGTTGCTAATCTAATACAGCTTTTTAATTATGGTCTAACTGTTTTACAAGTGGGGTTTACTATATCTTCTTTAATGATTTTTTTGTATTTTCAAGAAGAACAAATTTCAGTGGATGATTTGACAAAAACAAATAACCGTAACAAATTTAATGAATATTTACAATACAAGTTTGAGAATTCTAGAGAAAATGATCTTATATCTTTAATGTTTATAGATGTCGATGATTTTAAAATAATTAATGATACCTATGGCCATCTAGCTGGTGATGATATTTTAGTATTGATTGCAAATATTTTAAAGAAAAGTTGTGCTGATTTTGGAAAAAATTTATTTTTAGCTCGTTATGGAGGAGATGAATTCGTTATTGTTTCTAATTTTGACAATGATCAAATGAACGAATTAGAAAGCTTAATTACAAATAATATTAAAAAAGAGAATAATGAATATATTAAAATCAGCATGGGATATTTTTCTGATGTTAGAGCAAATATTAAATCTGTTAATACTTTGATTACTAAAGCTGATAATTTAATGTATGAAAATAAAAGAAGAAAGAAAAAATTAAGTAAATAGACGTTTTTATGTAAACCATATTAATTAATTTAATACTTGAATGCTTAGATATGATATTATTTAGATGGTGTTAAGTATGAAAGATGAAAAAACTTTTGATAAGGTTAATAAAATAACCAATATTATTACTATTACTGTTTGTACTTGTTTAGGTGCAATTTTTGTTGCAGCCTGTGTTTATATGTTACAATTAATTAGTACCGAACAAAAAAAGCAAAATAATACTTCTCAAAATCAAGTTCAAAATATGAGTGTTGTTGAGATGTAAAAATGAATTAGGAAAAACCTAATTCATTTTTTAAATACAAGTAATTTACTAATAATGTAATTACCAATGGTTACTAATACTTGAGAAACCAATTTAAATATTTTATCATTACCTTTTAATAGAGTAACAAAGAAATACATTATAAACATATCTAAAATTAAGGTCATTACTCTACTACCGCAAAAATTTGTTAGTTCTTTTTTGATATTTTTATTTTTGCTTTTAAAAACATATTTTCTATTAGTTATATACGCAAAAAGAACTGCAATTATCCAAGATATAATATTTGCTAATTGTAATTGAATTGGTTTATTTGGATTTAGTATTGTATAAACTAATCCGTAATAAACTAACAAACTTACTATAGTCGTTAATACTCCAAATACTAAATAATTAAAAATTTCTTGATTCTTATAATATTGATGAATTAACATCTTAAATGTTCTAATTAAAATATTTGGTTTTTTGTATTCATTATAATTATATATGTTGTCGTATACTACCAAATATCCTTTATCTGCTAACTCTATTAATGGTAAGTCATGACTTGAATCTGTATACATTTCTAAAATTTTAGCTTTTGGATATTTTTTTTTGAAAACTTTAACTTTTTCTTTGCCTAAACAATTTTCCTTTAAAAACTTTCCATTTTTTTTATTAACATCACTAGCAATTAAATCATGTACTTTATATTTTTCTGCTATTGGTTTTAAAAGAAAAATAGGACTAGCTGAAATTATAATATCTTTGTCATGTTTTTTATCTCTATAAAATTTTTTAATATTTTTTTCGTGTTTTTGCCAAAATTGTTTAATGGCAGAGTCAATATCTTTTATATCTTTTAAAAAAGAAAAAAAGATTTCTTTCATTTCTGTTTTAGTTATTTTTTTTGCTTTGTATTTAAAGGCAGCATTTAAACATTTCGGTAAATATTTAATTAATTTAGGATTTGTTCTAAAACAATACATGATAAAATCAAAAGAAGAATCTCCATCATATATTGTGCCATCAAAATCATATAAGTAATATTGCATATTGCACTTCCTTTGTTTTTTTGTCGTCTGTGTGGCGACATTATTTAATATTTATGTCGTTGTTAAGACGACATTAACTGTTGTTTTTTTCTTTTTTTATTAATTTTAAAAACTTAATATTATATTTATAAAATCTTTTTATTCTTTTTGGTTCAGTTACTATTCTATATAACCATTCTAAATTTAATTTAATAAATAGCTTTGGTGCTCTTTTTTTGGTGCCACTTAAAACATCAAAAGTGCCTCCAACTCCAATAAAAATACCTTTAGTAAATTTTTCAATGTGTTTGTTAATTAGTTTTTCCTGTGCTGGTATTCCTAATGCAATTAAAGTTATGTCAGGATTTAATTTTTTTATTTCATTCATTACTTTGTCTTTATCATTTACGTATCCATTTTTAAAACCAACTATGTTTATATTAGGATATTTATTTTTAATGACTTCTACTAATGTATTCAATACCTCTTCTTTAGCTCCAAATAAATATAGCTTATATTTATTTTTATTTGCTTCTTCTAATAAAAATTCTGCTATTTCTACTCCAGTAATTCTTTCTTTGATGTCTATACCTAAATACTTTGCTGTTTTAACAATCGCAATTCCGTCAGGAACAACTAAATTATTTTTATTATTTAATATTTTTAAAATTTCATCATCTTTATATGATGTCATGTAAGTTTCTGGATTGGCAGTGATTACAAAAGTTTTCTTTTCATTTTTCAGATTCTTTTTTAATAAATCATAAAAGTTATTTTTAGATTTTTTATACAAATTTTTATAAATATTATTTTTCATTTTTTGATATTTCCTCAATTATTGCTTTAGCTTTGTTTGACCAGTCATTTTCTTTAGCTTCTTTTTGTAATAATTTAATATATTCTTTATCTTTTTCTAATTTAGTTGCTTCTTCTAACTTTTTTAAAAAGTCTTTGTGGTTCTTTCCAATTAATACACTTTTATACTTTCTACACTCATTCATATCTGTTGTTACAATAGGTTTTTCTAACGCCATATACTCAAATAATTTTACAGGACTTGTAGCACGAGTAATGTTGTTTATTTTAAATGGTACACATAAAATATCCATTTTCTTTGCATAGTTTTTTAAAATTTTATAATCTCTTGGTCCCATAAAATAAATATTTTTTTCATTTTTTATATTTTCGTCATATGATTCATCATATTTTATTCCAAAAAGAATAATATTATATTTATCAGTTTTAGCAATTTCTTTAATTAGATCATAATCAAACCATTTAGCTAAAGCTCCATAGTAACATAAATTAATCTTTTTATTTGCTAAAATATTTGTAAACTCTTGTTCAAATTTAAAATCTTTATCATATGTTTCAAAAAATGAAGTATCTACACCATTAGATGAGAATATTAAATTTTTTTCTCCTCTTTGTTTTATAACATCTTGTTTTAGCATTTCTGCTGTAACTACAACATAAACATTTTTATTTTTCATCGCATATTGATATTTATCTGTTATATTTTTAGGTATATCTTTTGTACCTGCTAATTCTGGTGATATATCATCAATATATTCATAAATAAATTTGAAACCATTATTTAAATAATTTTCTATATTTTCAACTGTTAATTTCCAGTCTGTTGAATATAACTGAATGTATTTTGGTATGTTGCGTTTAGATAATTCCTTCATAATTATTTTATTTAAAGCAATATTATTAAAATTAGTTAAATATAAATTATCTTGTAATTTTTCAATAGTTTTTATTTTATCTGTCATTGTAGTTACTTCGTAAAGAACTAAGCATTTATTTTTTGAAAGATTATTTGCAATATGTTGAGGTCTTTGAAATAAAGGAACATTGTATCCAAAACTGCTTCTCCAGATTATAACTCTATCATATTTATTTGAATCCAACATTTCGTTTATAACTTTTTTATATTTACTTGGCATAAGCATTACTTTTAAACTTATTTTATCTAAATAATTAGCAATGATATATGCTTTTAATTTTTTACAAAATATTTTAAATCCGTATTTTTTGTAAACATTTTTTAATTTAGAAATCTTTTCTTTCATAGAATTATCACCATTTCAATTTTAACAAAATAATAAATTATTGTCTATAAAAGAAGCATATTAGCATTCATTATTTATCTAATTAAATCTTTCATTTAATTTTTTTATTTTAGAGCAACCAAGAATGAAATCCTGTATTTTTTTACAATATTATTAATGTGTGCTATAAACTCTTACCACAAAATCAATATATATTTTTGATGAAAATAAAAGTATACACTTTGGGTGTATGCTTTTTTCTTACCACTTCGTATTATTATACTTCTTAGACAAGCTTAATGTAAACTTTATGAAACCAATTTTTTAAGACAATGAATTTTTCCAATAAAAAATGATGTTGCTAGAGACAATAGCAATGAACTTATAAAAACTAAAGGAATAGAAAAATATGAATCTATAATGTTGATTTTCCTTAAAATTGCATAGATTACATCAATATATAATACGTGGAGTGCATATATACCTAAGCTATAGTTAGTAATATTTAAAATTATATTTCTTAAAAATTTTGTATCGGCTATTTTCTTATAATGCTTTTTGGTATATATAAAAATCATTGTAGATTGCAATAAAACATTTACTGACATATTATCATATAGTTGGGTTGGAATATTATTTTTTATTGACAAAACATATGTCATGATAATTTCTATTAATATACTCGATATTCCCAATACATATATTGTTTTTGTTCTTTTGATATCGTAATTACTTAAATACCACCCCAGTATGAAATAAATAGTATACCCACTAATATATTTTATATTTAAAGATTCTACAATCATATTAAGATATTTAAAATTTGGTGAATAATATGAACCTATAGTTGATAGCTGTGGTAATAAAAATACAAACATAAAAGATAAAACAATAAAATATTCTATATATTTTTTATTACATTTTTTAATCCATAATCTCAACAATGGTAAAATCATATATAAGCCACATAACATAGGAACATACCACAAATGAAAATTACCAATAACTAATTTTGAGATAATTTCTTGAAAATTAAGTGGCATATTATGATATAGTGGTTTAAACACTTGAAAATAGCTACAATAAACAATTGACCAAAAAAGAAAAAAAATTATCATTTTTTTTATATGTTTTTTGTTCTTTTTTTTTGAGTAATAGTAATTTTCATCCAATAGTGTTGCTCCGGATATCATAACAAAAATTGGAACTCCAAATCTAGATAATGAATCTAAAATATTGCCAATCCAAAAATCTAAAGATCCTATATTTATAACAACGTAATTAACACAAGTGTGTATCATTATCACTGCCAAACACGATATAAATCTAAGAAGATCTAAATAAAAAATTCGATCATAACTACTTTTTAACATAACATTCTTATACCTTTCTATATAATTATACAATATATTATTAATTATATATATTGTATAATTATATATTTTTTGTGCTGTTTCTCAAATCTTAATTTTTTCGTTTAATTATTATATATTTTTTTACTTGCAGAAAGCAATATAAATTCTTTATTTCCGTGATCACTATTATGATGCTGTTAAGTGATTTTTGTGTCAGATTTATAATTATCTCTACATATTTTTCTTTTAATAAAGTTTTTTATACAAAATAGTTGAAACAAAAGCCATATTTGCCATTTAATTGCAACCATAATTATGGTGGCTATAAAAAATCATAATAACATGACTATAAATAAAAACAACACATTACAGTGCTGTTTTTATTAAAATTTTATTGTTAAGTACACTGATTAAAATTTACGCTTTATTTATCATTTAAATCACAATGTTATGTTTTTTTAGTTTTCTAGACATGCATCCAATTTTTGCAATATTGTGACATAATAGTTTTCAACTTTTTTCACTAATTGCGTTCTATAGCAATTAAAATTTTTTACTATTTCCCTTTTAACATAAATAATATTCCTATTAATATTAGGCTACATCCAACAATTTTATTTGTTGTTATTGGTTCTTTAAAAACTATAAAAGCTGTTATCATTAATAGTATATATACTAATGCCACTGTTAAAGGGGAAATAAATGATAAATCAAATTTATTTAATAGTATTGTATAAAAAACAAAACTTAGTCCATAGAATATAATTCCTAAAAATGATATTAATGAAATGTTTATATTTATGATTGGTACTGTAAATAACGTTTTACATTGTGACAAACCACCATATTTCATTAAAGTAGAACCACTTACTGCGAAAATCACATATAATACAATATAAACTACATTCATCTTTTATTCACCTGGTCGACAATTTCGTTCATTGAAATAATTGTTTTTCTCCCTTCATTTGCAGATAAATTCAAATCGCTCTTTCTAGTTTTTACTGCTTCGATATAATTTTTTAAGACTGTTTCGTGTCCATAAAGCAATCCGCCGAAGCATCTTTTAAAGCCATTTTTTATAAAACCACCCCAATATTGTGAACTTCTTTTCAAATCATTTAACAATACTTCTTTCGCATAATGTTCTCCATCACTTGGTAGACTGATTACAATATCTTTAAATAAATCATACAAAATAATTCTTTTTTCAAAATTAATAATATAAAACCATTCACAAACTGGGCTATTAAAATTTAAATACATGTGAACTGGTATCTTTCCGGCCGTTGCACTAACTTCTAAAGATAATGGTGTTTTGTCTTTCTTATCTTTGTTATATTGCGCATAAACATTATCTATTTGTAAATTTCCACCATGTTTATATAATAGATAAATAAAATGTGCCGCTTCATCATAAAATAGTCCTAATGGCAATTCATTATACCACTCTGGTAATCTTCTATTTCTATTACTAAATTGTGTTTCAAATATAGAAACTATTTCTCCATATGTTTTATTTTTAATTATATTGTTTATTTTTTTCATGCCAGCTGTATATTGGAAGTTATGAACTACATTTAAAATTAAATTTTTTTCTTCTGCCAGTTGAATTAATTCATCAGCTTCTTTTTTATTCATTGTCATTGGTTTTTCTACTAACACATCTTTATTTAGCATTAAAGCCATTTTTGCCCATGGATGATGATATTGAGGTGGAGTGCCTATACAAACGGCATCAATATCTTTAAACCATTCACATTTTTTTACGGTTTCAATATCATTTTCTGGATTATTAACTAACAATCCATTAGGAATTTTATGCTTTTCACAAGTTAAATCTATTTTTTCTTGTCTATTACTTATAACTCCATATATCTCCACGTCATGTAATTTTTTTAAAGCCGGAATATGTCTTGTATTTGATATATTACCTGCACCTATTATACAAACTTTAATTTTTTTCATTTAACTTCTCCATTTCTTTTACTAATTTTTTGGCAGTTACTTCCCATGTAAATTCTTTTGTTATTCTATTATGAATGTTATTTTTTAATTTTTCTATTTTTTCATTATCATTTAATAATAATTCTAGTTTTTCCAATAAGGATTCTTTGTTTTCTTCCATTATTAAACCATATTTTTTATCATTAATTACCTCAACCGTACCGCCTCTGTCTGTAGCAATAATTGCTGTTTTCATTATTCCAGCCTCTAGTATTGATGTTGGTAAACCTTCTGGATACATAGAAGGATGGACGAATATATCAGTTTGTGAACACAATTTCATAACATCTTCATACTCTATTTTTCCTAAAAATTTGATTTTTGAATCACTATATTTTTCTTGACATTCTTTTAAAAGTGGTCCATCTCCTGCTATATATAAGATAATATTATTATATTTTTTATTAAGTTCACTAAATGCTTCTAATAACATTAAAATACCTTTTTCTTTTATTATTCTACCGACATAACTTATTATAATGTTGTTTCTCGAATTAGTGTCGTAATAAGTATTTTTATATTTATTATAAACGTTTGAATCAACTGAATTGTAAAATACTCCATCTGCTTGAATTTTAAAATGTTTTAACCATTCATTACATCTATTTGAGACACCATAAAAATGAGGATGATATTTTTTTAATTTGTGTGTTAGATAGTGTTCATATTTTTCTCCAAAATAATCTAATACTTTATTATTTACAGTAAAATGGCTACTTCCGTGCTCAATAATAATAGGTTCTTTTCTATTATGAAAAGATATTTTCGCTCCCAATTGGGACGTTAAATAAAATCTTGTCTGGCATATATATCCATTAAATTTTTTACTTTTTAATTCTTTTATTATTTTTCTATAAATATTATTCTTTTTTAATAATGGATATCTGCTTTTAAATAATGAATACACTGGTAGTTTATATATTTCATGTTTTTCTTGTTTTATATAATAATTTTTATCATTATCAAAATTCGTTGTTACAATTGTAATAAAGTAACCCATTTTTTCTAATTGATCTACTAATTTATCGGTATATCTTTCTACACCACCTAAATGTGGCAATATAAAACCTGTAAATATGCATAATTTTTTTTCCATTTCTCATTTCTCCTCATTTTCTTTTTGGCTATTTTCTATTAAAGTTAAGCGTTGAGCTAATTCGATTATTTTCTCTCTATCTTCATGTAATTTTTTACTGGTAATAAAATTTATAATAAATAGAATTATAACACATAATGTAAGAAATAGTGCTGGAGGATATTCTATTCCAATAATTTCAGATAACCAATCTAGCGATTTAGGCCAAATTGCCAAAAAGATCATAGCAAATGCTCCAACTATCCAACCAAAAGAAGTTTTTATGCTTAACTTGTTACTACGTATTGATGAAACTATGTATACAACAATTAAAGTTGCTAATAATATAAAATAAATGTTTTTCACTTTTTTACCTTCTTTCCTGTATATTTCACCACCATTACTATACATGTATATAGCTGCTCAATCATATATTTGATTGGTTTAATAATACCAGAATGCATTGATACTCCATTTTCTCTTATTCTCATTTTTACTGGAACTTCTACAATCTTATAACCATTTAAAATCATTTCAATTATTAAATTGGCATCTGGAAATTCAGGATAATTTCCCATCTTCGCATATCTTTTAATAACTCTCCTATTTAAGCACTGGAATCCAGATAATGGGTCTACAATTTTTTCGTTAGTAAATCTTTGTATTAATTTTTCAAATAATTTTGTTCCGATTCTTCTAAATACTGGACATGGATATCCCATGTTTTTTAAGTAACGTGATCCTATGATAATGTCAGCATTACTTTTTAATAATTCTTTGTACAACTTTTCAGCTTCTTTAGCTATGTGTTGCCCGTCAGCATCCATTTGAATTACATAATCATAATTATTATTATAGGCATATTTTATTCCTGTTTGTATTGCCATTGCATAGCGCATATTAAATACATTTGTTATACATTTTACATTTTGAGATCTTACAATTTCTTCTGTGTTATCTGTGGAACAATCATTTATTACCAGGATATCTGCGTAGTTTATATCTTTTTTTATTTCTTTTATAACTTTTAAAATATTTTCAGATTCGTTATATGCAGGAATAACTATTAGCACCTTGCCCTTTTCATTTTTTTTATTTTCTATTTTTTTACAACTTTCTAAATAGTTTTGGTGTTCATTTCTTATATTAGCTATTAATATTATTATTCCTGTAATACATATTGTCATGATAGGATAAGCATACCTATCAATGATTGCTCCAAAAACAGAATGAAATACGATGTGTAAAAAACTTGATCCAAAAATTATTGTGTTTAAAAAATATACCAAATTTTCTTTATATTTTAAAAATTTATAAAATGAGTATATAAATAATGGTACTATCAATATACCTACAATCTTGTATACATTTATATACATATTTCCACAATTTTCTAAAAACTTTTCTTCCTTTTCATTTAATTTTTGGTATTCTGCTAATTTCTTCATATACTTTATATCTTCTTGCTCTTTTATTTTATTATCCCATCCAGGATACTCCCACCATGAATTATTTGTAGTATGATAAGCGTGTAGTCCAATTGCTTTATTTTCTGATTGATACTCCCATATAAAATCATTTAGTGCAACATAACCATAATTGTTAGGTAACGCTTTTACTTCATGCAAATCTAATATTCCCATATAATTGTTATAATATTGTTTTAATGTTAAGTATGGATGATTCATTACATTTTTTGTTAGTAATTCTATGCTATTATTTATTTTTATATTTGAAGAATAATATATAATTGATGTGGCTTCTCCTATATTACTATTGTTAATTTCAAATATCTTTAAATGTTTGCACCATTCCTTATCATCTTTCATTAATTTATAAATTGTCTCTTTTTCTTTGGTTGGTAAGTTGACTTTTTGTATATAATTTTTATCACATTTTTTTTCTTCTTCTACTTCTGAATAATAACCATATAATCCCGTCATAATTCCTTTAGAAATAAAACTAGAATTATTTGTCTCACTTTCAGTATTTACACCATTTTTTGTTAAATATATATTCCATAGTTTTATCGAAGTCAAAAGTGAAACTCCCATAATAATTATGAGCGATGTTCTTTTTATAATAATTGTTTTTGTAGGTCTCTTTATAATACTTAAAACCGCAAAAAATATTATTTCAAAGAATATTACTGGTGCATATGGCTGTTTTAAAAACCATGTAATTATTAATAACGCAGTGTACGCGACTATGTATGCAATATCTTTTAAATAATTTTCTGGTTCTTTTTTTATATTCTTATATATTATGAAAGTATTTAAAATTATTATTGTAGGAGCCACTGCTTCAGTTAATAATGTATGAGAATATCCAATACTTAAAATATTAAACATTATAAATATTACATATAATACCCATATAAATCCATTACTATTATTATTTCGAGATATATCTTTTACAATTAAATATGATAAAAAAATATTCAGTAAATATAAAATATAAAATCCAATTTTTAAACCAACTATACTTTCTCCAAAAATCTTAGTAATTAAATATAATATAACAGGAAATGTTGGACCTCTAGTTATTGACCAACTAGACATTGAATTAACTCTATTTAAAATGCTTAAATACCAATAATAACTTGTACCATCTGGAGTAATTATAATTGTATATCTAAAGAAAAAAAATGTTAGCAATAAAAATAAAATTGTTATTGTTCCTGCTTTTAATATTTTTTTATTATTTTTCATCGTTATCACCTATACAAATATCAAAAAATTTTTTGAAATCAGCACACTTAAATGACCAGTCCCATTTTTTTATTTGTTTTAAATTTTCGTCACTTAAGTCTTTTAATATGTCTTTATTATTTATAACTGAAATTATTTTTTCTTTTAATGCTTTTTTACTTCTTTCATCTAAAATGTAATCGCTTTGCTTTTTACCAAAAGCCTCTTTTACTATTCCAACGTTAGTAGTTATAATTGGAACACCACAAGCCATTGCCTCTAACACTGGGTTAGGAGTTCCTTCACACTTTGATGCACAAACCAAAAGATTTATTTTTGCATAGTAATTGGGCATTTCCTCATGTAATATCATTTTTTCTTGTTTATCAGCAAACTCAAATTCTATTGAATATCCTTCTTCTTTTAATTCTGTTAAAACTGGTTTTATAATTGTATTAAATCCCTTAAAATCTTCTATATCTTTTGACCACGCACTATTTCCTACCCATCCAACAACAATTTTTTCTGTTTTTTTGAATCTATCTAGATTTTTAGGCTTAAATAGATTTAAATCTACCCCATCAGTTATTACACATAATGGCTTTTTCAGAATTTTATTGTTTGTACTGTAAATATCATTAAGTATTTTTGAAGAAACAGTGTAGGATTTAACCTTTTTAAAAATATCATTAATTTTATCAATATCATCTAAAAATAAATGATCGTATACTGATGTGGTGATGTTTTGTGAATAAACATATAAATCTAAAAATGAATTATATGTTAATCCACATTCTTGAATATAATTTTCGTAAAATGGGAGTAGTGTTAAGTGACCTCTCCAAAAAATATGTATTAAATCAAAGGAATCTTTTGTATATAGAAATAACTTTGCCATGTTATTGTCTAGTTCCTCCATATTTATTATTTCAAAATCATATTCTTTTGATAATTTTTCTTTTATTATTGAAGCAATATTCCAAAAACACCAACCTTTAACATCAACGACTAATGCAATTCGTTTCTTTTTGGTTTTGTTTTTACTAATTGTATTTTCCTCAACAAAAATTCCTAAATCTCTTTGCCTTTGTTTTATCCACATTTCTGTATTAGCATTCCAGATTTTTAATCCTCTCTTTTTTTCCAAATATAATGCTGATTCTTTAATGATTCCATGACTGAATCTCATTTTTTCATATTCTAAAGATTTTTTATCAGTTTTAATTGTATGATCATGAACAAGACTTAGTGTAGGACAGTTTCCTATTTTTAATCCTAAATTAAATAAAGTAATGGAAAAATCAATGTCTTCAAATCCAATAAACATATTTTCATCAAATTTTCCACACCTTAAAAATTCATGTTTATTTAATATGGAAGCTCCACCAAGCAAAAATGTTGATAAAGAAGGTTTTAGATCATTTACTTCATCTAAACTGCATTGAGCAAATAATGACCCTCCTCCTACAACGGAGCCGTTAATATTATATTCTGTAAAAAGAACTCCTCCATTTGAAAAAATAGTTTTTTTGTCTTCTGAAAGTAATGGCATATTTAAAAATTTGGTTCCTAAAAGAGATAAAGTATGCTGAATTTCGTTTAATGGATTATTTATAAAATAGATGTCGTTATCGAGACTCAATATCCAATCTGTTTCTACCAAAGAAAATGCTCTATTTCGTCCACCAGCAACTCCATAGTTTTTATCAAATTCTTCAACCCTAATATCCAAATTTGATTTTTTTGCGTATTCGTAAATCTTGTCCAGTTCTTTTTTATCTGATCCGTTATCCGCTATCAAAATTTTTCCTGCATAATTATCAATATTTTTTTCTATCGATTTTAACAATTTTAAAGTCGCCTGAGCTCTATTATAGGTTAGAATTACTATCGTTAAATTACTTCCGTTGTAACCAATGTTATTATCATCACTTAAAAGAAAATCATATTGAGAATATCCATATATTAAATCATCAACTATATAATTTAATTTTTTACTATTCATATTATCCTCTTTTAATAAAACTCTTTATTCTTCTTAGGAATTTATAAAACAAAGTGTTTCTCATTCTTTCTATTTTCTCTATTGATACTGAATATTTACTTATATATTCTTTCAAACCAAAAATAATTTTTTTTAATTCTGTGTTTTCACCTGTCATTAATCTGTTCATTAATTTTTCATGATATAGTTCTTTTTCTAATTCCTGAATTCTCCTTGTATTGTTATCCATTTTTTATACTCCTAACTTCTATTTAAAAATTTATTTACACTTTTCTTTGCTTCTTTATCATATTCCCTTTTCCAATTTTTATATAGCTCCAAAACTTTTTCTTTATTCTTTAAACAAAATTCTGCTTTCTCATAAATTTTGTTTACGTTATCATTTTCGTCAACTATTAAATATTTTGCCAATTCTGTACCTTCCCAATAATGATGGTTATGTGCAGTAATACATGGTACGCCCAATTCAAAACTCTCTAGAGGTAACATAGGAGCACATTCTGAAAAAGTTACATAGAAATTAATATCATTTTTTCCTATTCTTTCTAATAATTTTGTTCTAGGTAAAGACGACGATAAACCGCTTATACTTACATCAAAAATTTTTGCCATCTTTATTGTTTTCTCTCCAAGCGGAATACAATCGATGCTGGCATTGGGAAATAGACTAGCAGCTGCTAATTGATTATAAAAATTTTTAACCCACCTGTCTCCAGATGCGTATAATCCAATTTTTGTTTTATCACTTTTATGTTTTTCTACTTTGATTTTTGGCAAATGTACAGTATTTAATAACAACTCAACTCTGTAGTTTTTTTTCTTATAAAATTCATACATACTTTTTTTTACAAAGGCTATTGAATTAATTAGTTTTTTATCATGAAGTTTAAATATTTCTTCAAACATTTCCCAATCATAATATTCCACATTCATGGCGTTCGACCCATGCCAAATTACTTTTATTACTATATTAGGGTCTTTTTCTTTTAAACTTTTAACAATTTTATTCCAGCCTTTAGAAAATGCACTAAAAATAACTAATTTAATTTGTTTTGCTATTATAAAATCAACAATATCTTGAACGTTTCTTTCATCGTTCATTTCAGTAATTCCAATGCAATTTTCAAAAAGTTCTTTTGTAGCATATTGAGTCCCTAACCAATACTTATTATAAAGTGCTACATAATCATATTTTTTTATTGAATTAGTTTGTTCAAAAAATTCTTGTTTTTCAACTAAGTATGTGTAATTTTTATTTTTTTTACGTCTGTATAAAACGTATGGATATAAAAAGAATTTTGCTATTTTTTTTATTGTATGTTTAGTCCACACCAAAAAGTTCAAAAGCGTATTGCCCATTTTTTTTCCAAAAACCATTTGAAACTTTATCCTTTTTTTATCTGAATCAGTCAACCAACTTCCCATGTAGTAATGTATCATGCGGGTTCTATTAGTGAACATATTAGGCGTTTTGTCACAGCTAATAGGATAAAAATAATCTCTTGCATAAATTTTAATTCCAGTTGGTAATTCCTGATTTTCTAAATGATTTGATTTTAAATTGTAGTCACTTTTCAAAATGTTTGTAAGTACTGTTGGTATTGATAAAGAATATACGTTTTCTACAGAAAAGTCATTTTCACAATAAAAATTCCAAAGTTTGTTTATTAATTCATTTTCTTTATGTTTTGATGTTAATACTCCAACAGCTACGTTATATTCTGATTCCCAGCCAGCAACTACTTCGTGTTTTAATAACTCATCTATATTTTTTTTAACAATCATATCAGTATCAAAGTATATTCCACCATAGTTTTTTAAAGCGTAGATTCTCGCCACATCACTTACGAAAGCCCATTTTTTTTGTTTGTAGGCTTCTTTAGAAAACTTTGTTATATTTACGTCAAAATTATTTTCATTCCATTCTATTATTTCAAAATCAGGTAAATATTTTTTCCAACTTTTAATGCACTTCCGTGCAAGCTTCGGTAATGGTTTTCCCCCAAACCAACAATAATGAATGTATTTTTCCATTAGTTCACCTCTATCAATTTTTTTATCTTTTCAATTTTTATTTTATTTATCTTATTAAAATCAATATTATTAATTCTATCAGTTTTCTTAAACTCTAATATTTTTTTACTTATATCTTCAGAATTTTTCTTTAATATAGTACTATAATCCTTAATATTTATAGATTCATCACTAGTACTTATCGTTGTTAATATATTCTTGTTTAAAACAAGGGCCTCCAGGTATACAACTGGAAAACCTTCAAAATTAGAAGTCAAAATAAGGGCATCACACTGATTCAAATAAGTATACGGATTTTTTGTTTCTGAAATCAGCTTAATATTTGTTTCAAGATTATTTAATTCAATATATTTTTTTATTGAGTTTTCATATGGTCCAGTCCCTACTATAAAAAGATTAATACTAGCTTCTTTTTTTATCGAAATATTAAAAGAATCTAGCATTAAATCAAAATTTTTGGAATTGTTGTCAAGTCTTCCTATAAAAATAAAATTTTTATTATTTTTGTTTATTTGTATATTACTTTTTGCGATTTTAGCGCCTAGTTTTCGAATGTTTATATAATCTATTAGATTATTAATAACACAACACTTTTCTTCAAATTTCGGATATACTTTTAAGAAATTTTTTTGACTTTCATTCGAAACAAATATAATATTTCTAAATTTATCTATCTTATGGGGCAAAAAAAATCTTTTAAATTCCTCTATGTTTTGATTAAAAACATTATAATAATCACTATGAATGTAAAAAGCATTATTCTTTGAAGCTGCTAATGCAAGCTTGGATCCTATAATAGAATATGTTGCATAATTACATGAAAAATCGTATGAATGGTAATTTTTTAAAGTCCATAATGTTCTTTTTAAATAATTTACAATTTTTCTAAATACTATATTTTTGCTTGTACTCAACTTATACTCTTTAACTTTGATTAGAGAATTTAAATCATTAAGAAGTAACCCTTTTTTTTGCTCTAAAACCAAAGTAATGTCATAATATTTCGTCAAGCTATTTAACAATATTACTAGTGATTTTTCCATTCCTCCAATATTCATGTGTTTGCTAAAAAAAATTATTTTTTTCATTCGGATACCTTCATAAATTTTATATACTCATCGCAAACTTCTTTTCCACCGATTTTTTGGACAACTCCATGTTCTATCCAAATAACTCTATTACACATTTTTTTTATTTGTTCTATTGAATGTGAAACGAAAAGAACTGTTGTCCCCCCGTTGATCATATTAAGCATTTTCTGTTCACTTTTTGCTTGAAATGCTATATCTCCAACTGACAGGATTTCATCTACAATTAAAATTTCTGGATCTACAATTGTTGCTATACTAAATGCAAGTCTTGCCACCATACCACTCGAAAAGTTTTGAACAGGAACATCTAAAAAATCTTTTAATTCTGAAAACTCTACAATTTCATTAAACTTAGAATCTATTAATTCTTTAGAATATCCCATTACAGCACCATTTAAATATATATTTTCCCTTGCAGTTAGTTGTGGATCGAAGCCAGCTCCTAGTTCAATCATTGGGCATATATTGCCATATGCTTTTACATTTCCTTTTGTTGGTTTCATAACTCCAGCCACGACTTTTAATAATGTAGATTTTCCTGCTCCATTGGAACCAACAAAACCTACAACTTCTCCTCGATTAATTTTAAAATCAACATTTTTTAGTGCCCAAAATTCTGGATTCTTTTTTTTCTTTTTTCTTTTTTCTTTATTAAAAATGTCTACAAATGCTTGTTTTATAGAAAAGCCTTTTTCTATACCTAAATTAAAACGCATTGAAACATCATTTACTTCTATCATTATATCTTTTTTTTCCATTTTATCACCTAAACATAATATATAAACTTATCTTGATTTTTCTTAAATAAAAATATTCCTAGTAATAGTGATCCTGCTGCAAATATTCCACAGTATAAAAAGTTGCTAAATCCAGGACACTGATTGTATGAAATGATTTGTCTAGCAAAATCTAGGAACCAGTACATTGGATTAAATTTCATAAAGATTTGATATTTTTCAGGTATAATAGAAATATCATACATTATTGGAGTAAGATATGTCCATAATGTAATTACTACCCCGTAGATGTAAAACATATCTCTTAGAAATACAGCTATAGTTGATAAAATAAATCCAAATCCTATGGTAAATAATAATAGGCATAAAAATAAATATGGTAATAATAAGTGATAAACATTCACTCCAGTTCCTGTTAAAAATATCACTATGTATAATGGAATTAGAGTTAATAAAAAATTAATTCCTACAAATAGGCATTTTGATAAAGGAAAAATATATTTAGGCATATATACTTTATTTATTAAACTAAAATTTGCTACCACACTACTCATTGCTAAATTAGAAGCTTCGTTAAAATAGTTAAATAGTACCAATCCGCTTAGTAAATAAACTAAATAATTTACTCCAGGAGTTGAAAATTTAAATACATTAGTAAATACTAGAGCCATTACTGCCATAGTTAATAACGGATATAATAAACTCCATACTACTCCTAAAACACTTCTTTTATATTTTACTTTAAAATCTCTGGAAACTAATTCTTTCATTAAAAATCCATATTTTTTGTATGTATATTTTAAATTATTAATTATTTTTTTCATTTATAATCCTTTCTATATAAAATTATAAACAAAAACTGGCTAAATTTCAACAAATTTGGCCAGTTTGTAGGTTTTAGAGTTCCTTTTCATTTAAATTATAGTAGTTAAATATGAATATCATAGGAATTGTGCACGTTAAAAAGTTTAAAATATTTCCACTTAAAAATGACATTAATATAAATATTGTAACTACTACTAGTTGTAGTATTGATTCTAAAGATTTGTTGTTGAAAAACCTTCTTATACTTTTTATTAACAATATTGGATAAGTGAGTAACAATATGAGACAACCAATTATTCCATATGCATAAAATTGTAATTGAAAATCTCTTTCAACATTTACAACATTTTGAATACGTGAATTACTTATCCCAAACCAATCATCAAGAGGATTATCATTAATCGTTTTTATTCTTTTTATGATGCTTATTTCTATTAATCTGTAATTTATGTCGTTTATATTATTTTTATCTATAAAGTCATTCCAAAAGTAAGGATCATTATAATATGAATATATTTCTTTATAGAATCTTTCTGGTAAAACATCATTATTAACTTCTTTATCAAATTTTTGTCTTAGTAAGTCTTCCTTAGTATAAAATTGTATTTCTTCATTATCAGTTTTAATTTTTGTGGATGATTTGTCATTTTTTAACGATTCCTCATCATTTGTATTTGAATTTTCGTAATTTTTAATTTCTTTATCCTTATTTAATTCAATATTTCTATTACTGTATGGACTTATAGGAATTAATAGAATCCATAATAATATTGGTATTATTATTAAATATCTTTTTTTATTTAATGTAATTTTATTGATTTTTTTATATACTTCAGTCAGAAGACAAATACATATTAAAACTAACAGACCTCCAAGTGTGGAAATTCTTGTACCCAAAGTTATCATTGCTAATGATAGTAATATAACATACGTTATATTTTTTGTTTTATTTTTGAAAAAATTATAAACATTGGTTATTAATAACAAAACTAGAATACATGCTACTTGATTTGCATAATTAAAAAATCCTTTACATGCCGTATCAAAATAATATGGTTTGTTTATCCAATCGAACATATTATATTTTATTAATTGATCACTGTAACTTCCATAACCTATTTTAAAAATGTCTGTTACTATTATTATTAATGAAAAATATATAGTCCAATATTTTATAATATTAGTATATGCTTTTTTAGAAATGTCTGAATATTTTAAAATAAATAATAGGGTTAATGGCATAAGAAGTTTAATTATTGTTAAAGTTTCTTTATAAATACTATAATTAAAATTACCTACAAAATAAGAATTAAAGTTTTTACTTCTAAAATAATTTATTATTAAATAAATAATACTTAACAAATAAAAAATTAGTAGTTTCCAAAAGTTCTTTCTTGATTCTTGATTAGTAATAAGTTTTACGAGAAGTATAATACCAATTAACATCACTTGTATTAAAGTTGTTATTCTATTAAACCAAAATCGCATATCTAAAATTGGAGTTATTATCATTAAACCAATTATAGAAAAGTTTAAAAAATTATTTAAATTTTTTTTCATATTTTCTCCTATATGTATATGTCGTCTGTCTGACGACATTAATTATTTTGTTAATAAGTTTTCTAATAACGTTATTTTTGTTTTATTAATTTTTTCAATATCAATTTTATTTTTCTTATCTTTATTGTTTAATATATTTAACATATCTTTTAACATTTGATTATAATTGGAAGAAATTATATAACTTGTTTTGTCGTCTACTCGAAGTAGATCGTCGCTTAATATTTTTGTGGAAATAATATTAGTTTTCAACAAAAATATTTCTGTAATAATAGTTTTATATTCTTTAATTTCATCTGGAATTATTATGTAATCTACTTTTTTTATATAAGGATATATATTATCTACATTATCCAGTAAAATGATATGATCGCTTAAATTATTATCATCAATGAAACTTTTATAAGCTGTGTAATCTATTCCATTTCCTATAATATATAATTTAATATTTGGTATATCTTTTTTTAACTCTTTAACCATATTTAAATAATTGCTTACTTTATTTAATTCTTCATTAAGAGTTCCTATAAATAATATTTTTTTGTCTGTACGTTTAAATTTAATATTTATTTTTTCTAAGCTATCTTTTTCAATCTTATCTACGTTAATAACTGAACTTATAACAGTTGTTATTCTATTTAGACTGGGATAATATTTTAGAAACTTTTCTTTTGATTCTGTTGATTTAAATATTAGTTGATTGAAGTTATAAATATTTCTTTTAGTAAAAAATTCACGGAATTGCCCTTCACTAAAATTTTTAATATAGTCTTCATTTATAAACATGATTTTATTTTTGCTAGCTTTTAATATAGTTTTGTTTGATTCTAGAGAATCAATATTAAATATAATGGAAGTATTATATTTATTATGATTTTTTAAATTAAATGTTATTTTTTCTAATTTGTTTAGTAATATATTTTTCTTATTATTTGTTATAATATTTACTTTTTTGGGTAAATTTTTTTTATAATAACCTGAAGTTTTTTTTAATAGTAAATCTATATTAAATTTATTATAATCAATATTTTTTAGAAAATTTATAAGGTATTTTTGGATTTCACCTTTATCTATATTGTCTATACTTATTAGAATATTTTTCTTATCCATTATTTCACCTTCTTGTTAATTATACTATATTGATATATTTTTTTAAAGGAAAAGAAAAAGAAGAATTATTTCTTCTCGTGATTAAATAGAACATCAGTTTTTAATATTAAGAACAAAAACATGATCATTAAGACTACATAAATTATCATTGCAATTTTGGTGTATCCCCAGGCATATAATACAGATACAGCACTAAACAACATATTTATTAAATAAATTAGTAATACTGTTTTTCTTACAGAAGAAGTTCTTCTTAATAATTGATGATGAAAATGTTCTTTATCAGGTGTTCCAATATTTTCTCCTTTTATAAATCTTCTAAGTATTGCTAAAACTGTATCTAAAATTGGCATAAAAAGTATTAGTAATGGAACTAAGAATGAAGTGAAAGTTGCTGTTTTAAATCCTAAAAGAGAAATTATAGCGATCATATAGCCTAAAAACATTGAACCTGTATCTCCCATAAATATACTTGCCGGATTAAAATTATAAACTAAAAATCCTAAAGTTGAACCAATCATTATTGTACATAGTATAACATCAAGGCCTCCGTATACGTGAATAGTTAAACCAATTACAGCCATAGTTATAAAGTAAATGGCACTTGTTCCAGCTGCCAAGCCATCTAAACCATCAATTAGATTTATAGCATTTATGGCTCCTAAAATAATAAATACAGAAATTAAATATCCTAGATCCCCAAAATTTAAATACAAACCTAAAACGGTTGCATCTGTTAAATATATTTTTCCGTAAAAAACTACAATACATGCTGCAAGAAGTTGACCTAAAAATTTTATTCTTGCTCGTAAGGGATTTATGTCATCAATAAATCCTGTTAAAACAATTATAAATCCTCCTATTAGGATTGATAGCATTTGGGTAGTAATTTCTCCAAAAAGTATATATCCCGTTAAAAATGCTCCAAAAATTGCAAGCCCTCCAAGCCGTGGCATTGGTTTTTTGTGAACTTTTCTTTCATTTGGCTTGTCAATAGCATTTACGTGATTGGCAATTTTTTTGGCAATTGGAACATAAATTAAGCTTGCTATGAATGTCGTTATTATTATTAGAAAGACATTTGTATTATTTACTTGCAGATTCATGTAACACTTCCTTTGTAATTATTATACTATAAATCGAGTTTTTTTTACATTTATATGCTTTTAGTTTACAAAAAAAGAAGATTAATCTTCTTCTCCTGTGTATTGATCTATATATTCTTCGTAGTTTAAAGTGAAATTAACCATTAAAGCATCTTTCAAATTTTTATCTTCAACAATAGTCATGTAAGATTCACCATCTTCAACTTCTTCTTCAAATATCTCATAATGTCTTGTTGGTTCTTCATTTTCATCAAGTTCTAATGCTAAAAAATATTTTCCATTTTCTAATTCAACTTGATCTAACAATACATATTTTTCATTATCTTCTAATGTAATAATTGTATCTTTTTTCATTATTTAGTTTTCCCTTCTGATTTCTCTTCTTGAAATTGTTCTGAAATTTTTTGGTAATTTATATAATTTGGATCAGTTTTTATAAGTTCAAGCGCCTTATCTAATGGCATTTTATTAATTGAAGAAATAACATTTTTATCATAAGCTCCTACCATAATACCATAATCAATAAATTCTCTCATTTCTTGAGCTAAATCTGTTCTAAGTTCTTCTGTATTTCCATTTTCTGGAGCTGGTGCAGGAGATGGAGCTGGTTTTGGTTCTGGCTGTGGTTGTTTTTTTACAGAATTTTGTTGAAATTTTTGATCAGCTTCTTTAATTACTTTTAAAGCGTCTTCTCTAGACATTTCATAAAGTGCTTTTTCAGTTTCTTTATCTATATATCCTTCAGATATTAAAGTTTCCACTCTGTCATTTAGACTATCACTAAAATCTTCTCTTTCAAATGCAAAATCAAACTTATCTTTCTTTTTAAAGACTCCTTTTATCTTTTCTTTACCTTTATTGTAGCCATTTTTTACAGAATTAGTTACAGTCGCAAATATGGAATCATCTTTTGCATGTTTATATTTATTTTTTCTGCCTTTAATTTTATCAGTTGCTAATTTAACTGCATTTTTTACTGCTACGGCTCCACTTCCTATTGTTACTCCAGATAATAGAGCTACTTTACCCACTGTTGCTAGTAATCCAGCTTCAGCTGCTGTACCATTCAAAATAGCACCATTTGCAAGTGTCCATATACCAGTTTTTGATGTAAACGAAGCTCCAATTGCAGTACCAATTTTCAAATTAACTGCATGTAGGAATGCTGGTAATCCAGTTTCTGGTACAGCTCCTGCTCCTACTAATTTCCACCACCACCATGAATTCATATACATTATTGATGGTGCTAAAGCGTTTAGTGCTACTAGAGAAATGGCAAGTGCCCCTATAAGTAATATTGCTTTTTTATGCTTTTTGTAGAAATTTTTTGCTGATTCTACAAATTTAACTTTTTTCTTTTTTGGTTTTGATACTGGTATCAAATCAGTTCCAGGTGTTGGCTTCGGACTAGGAGTAGGCTGTGGCTTTGGTGTCGGTTGAGGCCCAGGATTTGGAGCCGGTTGTGGCTTTGGCTCTGGTTGTGGTACAGGATTTGGAACCGGTTGTGGTTTTGGTTCTGGCTGTGGCATAGGATTTGGGATTGGTTGTGGTTTCGGTTCTGGTTGTGGCATAGGATTTGGAACTGGTTGCGGTTTTGGTTCTGGTTGTGGCACAGGATTTGGAACTGGTTCTGGCGTTGGTATTGGATTTTTTGTTTTTACTTCGTCTAACTCAATTCCATGTCTTTTCGCAATATCTCTGTACAATTTAATGGTTTTTAAATTCTCCATGTATTCTTCCATGAACTTGTCGCATGTTTCTATTTCTTTTTCATTTGCTTTAATTTTATCTTTGTTTTCAGAAATTACATTTTTTAATTGTTCTATTTCTTTTTCTATTTCTGCTGCTCTAGAATAATCTTTCATGTTTTTATAATTATTCATTAATTCTGTTTTTTCATTAATAATTTGTTGTTTATGATCAATGTCATATTGCAAACTAGTATTTTCAGTAATTAAAGAATCTTTACGTTGTTGGATTTGTACTGCACTTTTTTCTTGATATTCTTTAATTAAATATTCATTTCTATCTTGGCAAAGTAAAATTATTTGTTCAATACTATATTTTGCAGCATTTTTAGTATTTTGAATTTTTTCTAAAGCATCATCTAATTTCTTTTTAGTTTCTAGATATAATGCATTAGTTTCTTTTTCATTTTCCTGTAGTAACTCATCTAGTTCTTTTAACTTATTTTCTATTTCTTCTTTTTCATTGTTGTTTCTTTCTAGGTCATATCCAAGATATTGAACAACACTATCCTTACGTTCTTGTAATTCTTCAGCAAAGTTTTTTTCCATATAAAAGACCTCTTTTCTTACGCTTAATATACCTTATTTTTAATGTTTAATCAAGTTTCTACTTAGTGTAAACTGATATTTGTGTCAAGTTTCTAATAGATTGGTTATTTGTTTAGGAATTTTAATTTCTAATAATATTAATTTTTTTGTTATTGGATGAATAAATTCTAATTTTTGAGCATGTAAACATACTCTTCTAATTGGGTTCTTTTTAGAACCATATTTTTTATCACCAACTATAGGGTTACCTATATCGCTAAGTTGCACTCTAATTTGATTTTTTCTACCAGTTAAAATATTAATTAATAATAAACTATATTGATTATTACTTTTTAATACTTCGTATTCCGTTATTGCTAATTTCCCGTTTTTAGAATCATTTGTACTATATGTGTGAAGGGTTTTAGTTTCCTTTAAATAGCTTTTTAGTGTTTTTTTATTTTCTTTAGGTTTTCCTTCTACTAATGCAATATATTCTCTTTTAACTTTGTCCCAAGTATTTTGTAATAATTCTTTTGTTTTATAGTCTTTTGCAAATAAAATTATTCCACTTGTATCTTGATCTAATCTGTGAACAATAAATATTTTATTTCTTTTATGTTGTTTTTTTACATAATCTGAGACTTTATGATAAAGAGTATTATAACTTTCTTTTTTATTACTAATTGTTAATAACCCACTTTTTTTATTGACTGCAATCAAATATTTATCTTCATAAATAATATCTAATTTTTCTTTTTTCATTTTTTTAAGTGTGCACTATTTAGAGCTTTATTTAATAAAACTTGTCTATATCCTTTAAAAGCATCTATTAAAATCGTAGCACATTCCTCCTCTTTTATAGTTGAAGTGTTTGTGGAAACCATGCAAGCTATTCCGTGAACAATTAACCAAATATTTATATATATTTGTTTACTCAAATTTTCAGGTAACCCTGTAGTTTTAGTTATTAAATTTATATATTCTTTCCCTTCTGCACTGTCTACCATATCTAAAATATTATTAGACTTAGCACTTGGAGATAAGAATAAGAAATGAAAAAGGTTTGGCTCTTTTTTTGCAAATTCTATATAAGATAGTCCTACTCCTATAAAGGGAATTTCATGTTTGTCTTTACCCTTTTCAACATAGGTTTTATGAATTTTAACAACGTCATTAAAAACTTGATTTTTTAAATCATCCATATTTTCAAATTGTTTAAAAAGTGGTTGTGTAGAACATTTAATACTTCTAGCTAAAGTACGTGCAGATAATTTTTCTATTCCATGTTTTCTAATATACTTTATACTACCTTTAATAATATCTTCTTTTTTTATTTTAACAGCTGGCATAAGTCCTCCTTTTAAATAACGATTGTTATCTATGAAAATGATAGCAAAAAAAAAGGCTTTAGTCAAATAACTTTTGGACTATTTTATATAATAGTAAGCAGGCGAAACAATTTAATAAACAATAATTAGCACTTTATGTTGACAAGTGCTAATTTAGTGATATAATGTATTTAGAAAGGGTGTGAATTTATGAATTATAATCAAAACCAAGAACAAGAAAATGTTTTAGAAAAATATGGTCGAGACATTGTTCAAGCGGCAAAAGATAATAAAATTGATCCTGTAATTGGGAGAGATGAAGAAATTAGAAATATAACAAGAATTTTGTCTCGAAAAACCAAAAACAATCCGGTTCTTATTGGTGAACCTGGTGTTGGTAAAACAGCAATTGTAGAAGGTTTAGCTTTAAGAATAATTAAGGGTGATGTCCCTGATAGTTTGAAAAATAAAACTATTTGGGAATTGGATATGGGAGCTTTAATAGCTGGAGCTAAATATCGTGGTGAATTTGAAGAGAGATTAAAAGCAGTTTTAAAAGAAATTAAAAATAGTGATGGAAACATTATTTTATTTATAGATGAAATCCATATGATTGTTGGAGCTGGTGCCTTAGAAGGAGCAATGGATGCTGGTAATATGCTTAAACCTATGTTAGCAAGAGGTGAAATTCATTGTATTGGGGCTACAACATTAAATGAATATAGAAAGTATATTGAAAAAGATGGAGCTTTGGAAAGACGTTTTCAAAAAATAATTGTTGGTGCTCCTAGCGTTATGGATACCATAACTATATTAAGGGGTTTGAAATCAAGGTTTGAAGTTTATCATGGAGTTTCCATTAAAGATAATGCTCTTGTTGCAGCAGCAACTTTATCAGATAGATATATAACCGATAGATTTTTACCCGACAAAGCAATTGATTTAATTGATGAAGCGTGTGCAACTATAAAAGTTCAATTAGAAAGCATGCCAACTGAACTTGATACTCTTGAAAGAAAAATAATGCAACTAGAAATAGAAAAAGAAGCACTAAAAAAAGAAAAGGATGAATTAAGTAAATCAAGAGTAAATGTTATAGTAGAGAAATTAGAAAAGTTAAAAGTTGAAGAAAAAGAACTACGTGAAAAATGGGAAGAAGAAAAAAATATTAATGATAAAATTAATAAAGTAAAAGAAGAGTTAGAAATTGCTAAACACAAATTAGAAGTGGCAGAAAATAGTTATGATTTGGAAAGTGCTGCAAAACTTCGCCACGGAGTTATTCCTGAACTAAGACATAAATTAGATTCACTTCATGCTGAAAGTAAAGAAGGAATTTTAAGTGATGTTGTTAATGAAGAAAGCATTGCTAATGTAGTTTCTAAATGGACTAATATTCCTGTTTCTAAATTAATTGGTGGCGAAAAAGAAAAATTACTTGCTTTAGAAGAAAATATGAAGAAACGTGTTAAAGGCCAGGATGAAGCAATTCATTTGGTAGTTGAAGCTATCAAAAGAGCTCGTGCCGGAATTAAAGATCCTCGTCGTCCTATTGGTTCTTTCATGTTTTTGGGTCCAACTGGTGTTGGTAAAACAGAAATTGCTAAAACTTTAGCAAGCGAATTATTTGATGATGAAAGACACATGGTTAGAATTGATATGAGTGAATATATGGAAGCTCATACAGTTTCAAGATTAGTTGGAGCTCCTCCAGGATACGTAGGTTACGACGAAGGAGGTCAACTTACAGAGGCTGTAAGAAGAAATCCTTATACAATTTTATTGTTTGATGAAATTGAAAAAGCTCATAAAGACGTGTTTAATATTTTATTGCAGATATTAGATGACGGTAGAATTACGGATGGCCAGGGTCGTACTGTGGATTTTAAAAACACCATAATAATTATGACATCTAATTTAGGAAGCGAATATGTTTTAGAAAATAGTGAAAATAAAAAAGAATTGATTTTTGAAGAACTTAGACATACTTTTAAACCAGAGTTTATTAATAGAATTGATGAAATTATTATATTTAATTCTTTAGATAAGTCTGTTGTTTATGAAATTTTAAATTTAACTATTAAAGATATTGAAAAGAGATTAATTGATAAACGTATTACTATTTCTCTAACAGATGTTGCTAAAGATGAAGTAATTAAAGAATCATATGATGTTAGATATGGTGCTAGAGGTATTAAAAGATTTGTTAGTAAAAATATTGAATCTTTAATTGCTAATGCATTAATAATGGATAGTATTAAATTTGGTGGCCATATTTTAATAGATTATCAAAATGATAAATTTATTATAAAGTAAAAATATAAAAAAGATTGTAATCTATGATATAGAAAGCAATCTTTTTTTAGATAGTTAACACTTTTTACTATAATTAACATTAGTTTTTCTAATTATAATTGCAAATAAATAAAAAGATGTTTATAATTTGCTTAGGAGGTATTTTATGACTAATAGTAATAAAAAAAGAGAGAATATTACTTTAAAAGTACAGCCTCAAGAATTGGATTTAACGAGTTTAAAAGAATTATTAAAAAAAAGTCAATTTAAAAAGAAAAAAAAGACTAAGAATACTAAAGGAATTACATTAGGTATAATTTTAATTATTATTGGAATATTGTCTTTATTCGGCACATTACTTTTTAATAGATATGTAGATAGAGAATATTTAAGTGATATGATTATTATATTTATAATGGTATTCTCATTATTTACTTTAATAATGGGATTTATAATTACATATAAAGAAATTAGGTGATTTTATGAAAGAAATTTTAGAAAGTATTAATTATGAAGTAATTAAAGGAAATACAGAAGAGCATGTAAGTGATATTACTATTGATTCAAGAAAAGCAAATAAAGATAGTGTATTTATTGCACTTAGTGGGGTCAATTTTGATGCTCATGATTTTATTAAGTCTGCTTATGAAAATGGATGTAGAAATTTTATTGTAGAAAAAAATATTGATTTAGAAGGAATTGATGAGGCAAATATAATTAAGGTTGATAATACTCGTGCAAATCTTGCTACTATGTCAGCTAATTTTTATCATCAACCTGCTAATGAATTAATTACTATAGGGATTACTGGCACAAAAGGAAAGACGACAACCGCTCAATTAATAAAGAATATAATTGAATCTACTGGAGAAAAGTGTGGATTAATTGGAACATTGGGAGTTTTTGTTGGTGATGAACATTATAAAACTATGAACACTACTCCTGAAAGTATTGATATTCAAAAATATATGAGAAAAATGGTTGATTCTGGATGTAAAGCTGTTGTAATGGAAGTTAGTAGTCAAGCTTTAAAATATAATCGTGTTAAAGGTCTAAATTTTGATTATGGAATATTTACAAATTTGAGTGAAGATCATATTGGTGAAAACGAACATCCTACTTATGAGGATTATAGAAATAGCAAAAGCAAATTGTTTAGTCAATGTACTGTAGGAATATTAAATAAAGATTCTCAAGATTATCAATACATGGTTAAAAATGCTAAGTGTAAAATTAAAACTTTTGGGATTGAAACTGACGCTAATTATAAAGTTACTGAATATAATTTTTTACATGAAAACGGAAAAATTGGTATGCATTTTATTGTTAATGACGATGAAAATTACACAGTGTATACTCCTGGTAAATTTTCTGTTTATAATTCGTTATGTGCTATAAGTGTGGCAAGTGAAATGAAAATTCCTGAAAAAAACATTAAAGAAACATTGGAAAATTTTAGTGTTAAAGGCCGTGTTGAGCCGGTCAATATTTCTGATAAATTTACACTACTTATTGATTATGCTCATGAAGCGATGAGTCTAGAAAGTTTACTTACCACTATTAAAGAATACAATCCAAAACGGATTGTTACTCTATTTGGTTGTGGAGGAAATAGAAGTAAATTAAGAAGATATGAAATGGGAGAGATTTCTGGTAAATATAGTGATTTGACTATTATTACTGAGGATAATAGCAGATTTGAAGATGTTATGGATATTATTAATGATATAAAAACTGGAATTAATAAAACTGACGGCGAATATGTTGTAGTTCCTAACAGAAAAGATGCAATTAGATATGCAATTGAAAATGCTATGGAAGGTGACATTATTCTTCTATGTGGAAAAGGTCATGAGGATTATCAAGAAATTCGAGGAGTTAGACACCACATGGATGAACGTGAATTAATTCAAGAAATCGTTAATGAATTGCAAGATAAAAAAACACTTATTAGAAAATAACAAAATGAGGTGAGATTATGTGCAATTATTTAGATGTTATTAAGTATGTAATTTATGCTATCATGATATTAATTTTGGTGATTGGTATAGCAAAAAGTATGAAGATAAAAAAATTAGGATATTTTTTGGTGGCTGTTTTACTTGACTTAGTATTATTTCTAGGAATTATTTTGTTAAATAGTAGTAAAATTTGTAAAGAGGAAAAAAAGGAGACTCCTGTAAATAGTAATGTTAAAACTACTCAAGATAAAATTGTTACTACTTCAGAGCAAACTACAACAACTGATAATGTTAAAAGAACTAAAAATGGTTTTAAGATAGAAGAAATAGATGGTATCACATATATTGATGGTGTCTTAGTTGTGAATAAAACTTATTCTCTTCCTAAAGACTACATTCCTACTGATACTTACAGTGATCCTGGAAACCAAAAGTATTGTCAAACATGTTTAAAAAATGAAGTATATACTGCTTATAAAGAAATGAAAGCTGACGCTAGTGCCTTAGGATTAAATATTTATATTGCAAGTGGATATAGATCCTATGCTGCTCAAGATGGTCTTTATAATTCTTATGTAAATAAAGATGGAAAAGCTGCTGCTGATAGATATTCTGCTAGACCAGGCAATAGTGAACATCAAACTGGATTAGCATTTGATCTTAATACGGTTACTGACGACTTTGCCTATACTGCCGAAGGTAAATGGATTGCTGAAGTTTGTTATAAGTATGGATTTGTAATTAGATATCCTAAAGAAAAAGAAGATATTACTGGTTACAAATATGAACCATGGCATTTAAGATATTTAGGAAAAGATTTAGCTGCTAAATTATATAATAATGGAAATCCTATTACATTAGAAGAATATTTTGGAATTACAAGTGAATATCCAAGTGAATAAAATTTTTAATTAAAACTATTTAATTTATTGTTTAAATAGTTTTTTTATTTTAGAAAAATATGAACGCACATTCAAACAACATCAAGATGGAACATATTATTGGTATAGTACAGAAGTTGTGAAATAATTAAAGGATACTTAAAGAAAGTACCTTTTATTATGTTATAATATTATTGGTGATTATAATGACATTTGATTTTTTAAACGATGATATTGTAATAATTTGTGAACAAGATGTTAAACTAAAAATAATTGAAATAATATCTCAAAATAATAAAATATATAACATCAAATATTTAAATATTAAGGAATTAGTCGAAGCGTTAACTTTTTCATATGATAATAAAACTATTGTAAAAGTTATGAATGAGTTTAATTTATCTTATGAAAATGCAAAAATGTTTTTAGATAATATTAAATATATTGGATTTGAAGAAAGTAAAGATGAACGTATAAAATATTTAGAAAATATAAGAAATTATTGTTTAGAAAATAAGTTATTAAAATATAATTTGTTGTTAAAAAATAATATTATTAATAAAAAAATATTTTTTGTCGGCTATAATCTATTAGATAAATTTACTAAATTTTTATTACAAATTAACAATATAAATTATGAACTAATAAAAAATTCTAAATTTTATGAGGTTACAAATGTCTATGAATTTAATACTGCTAACGAAGAAATAAATTTTGTTGCTAATAAAATATTGGATTTATTAAATGATGGTATGAATATAAATAAAATATTTATCGCTAATGTTAATGATGATTATGATTACTTAATTAATAGAATTTTTAAATTATATAAAATTCCTTATAATAGAAAAAAACATACATCTATTTATGAAACAGAAGTTGGTTATGATTTTTTAAATAATTTAAATTCTGATATTCAAATTACTATTCAATATATAAAAAATAAATATAATAATGAAGACATTCTAAATATGATTGTTAGTATATTAAATAAATTTTCTTTTATAAATGATTACACTTTATATAAAGATTTATTAATATCTGAATTTAAAAGAGCAAAACTAAAAGAAACTATTTATAAAAATGCTGTTAATAGAAAAGATATTAGCAGTTTATTTTCTAGTGATGAATACGTATTTTTAATTGGATTTAATTTAAAAAGTATTCCTTTAATTTATAAAGACGAAGAATATGTTACTGATAATATTAAATTTTCTTTTATGGATACTAGTGATGATAAAAATATTAGAGAAAAGGAAAATAGTATTTATTATCTAAAAACTATTCCTAATTTAACAATTAGTTATAAGTTAGCATATTTACAAGAGAATTTTTATCCAAGTATTTTGATTGACGAACTTAGTTTGGAAACTAAAAAAGAAGATACTTGTATTACAGAATATAGTGATTTAGTAAATAAAATTGATTTAGCAAAATTATTAGATGATTATTATAAGTATGGAAATATTTCTTGTGATTTACATAAACTGTTATTTAATTATAATAATGAATTTTATAACACATATGATAATAAATTTAAAGGATTGTCTAATTTTAAAAAGGATATTACTTTAAGTTATAGTAGTATGAATAATTATTATAAATGTGCTTTTAGATATTATTTAGCTAATGTATTAAAAATAGATATTTATAATGAAAACTTTAGTCAATATATTGGTAATTTATTTCATTATTGTTTGCAAAATTATTTTGAAACAAAAAAGGATATTTTAGAATTATATGAAGGATACTTAAAAAATAATTATAGAGATTTAAGCGAAAAAGAAAAATATTTTATTGAGGAATTGAAAACAGAAATAAGTGATATTGTTAAAATTATAGAACAACAATATACCCATAGCATTTATAAAGAGGCTTTGTACGAAAAAGAAATTGTTGTGGAATTTGATAATAATAAGTTTAAAGGCTTTGTAGATAAAATTTTATATAACAAGAACAAATATGTAATTATTGATTATAAAACCGGATCTATTGATGTAAATTTGTGTTTAGTTCCTTATGGTCTTAGTATGCAATTACCAGTTTATTTATATCTTGTACATAATTATAATAATGATGGACAAATAGTTGGTTTTTATTTGCAACATATTATTAATCCAAAAATTAGAAAAGAAAATGGAAAAACTGAAAAAGAAATTAAGAAAAATAATTTGAAATTGCAAGGTTATAGTTTAGGAAATGAATCTTTAATAAGTGAATTTGATGATACTTATGAAAATAGTGAAATTATTAAAGGGTTAAAGTTAGGAAAAAATGGTTTTTATTCTAAATCGAATGTTATTTCTGAAGCTCAAATAAATAACTTAATAAGTTTAACAGAGCAAAAAATTAAAGAGGCTTTAGATAATATTGAAAAAGCTAATTTTGATATTAATCCTAAAGTAGTTGGTAAAAATAACGGTTGTGATTTTTGTAAATTTAAAGACATATGTTTTATGTCAGAAAAAGATAAAGTTTATTTAGAAGAAATTAAAGATTTATCATTTTTAGATTGAGGTGAATTTTATGCCAAATTGGACAAGAGAACAAAGTGAAGCAATTAACAAAAGTGGTTCTAATATTATAGTCTCTGCTGGTGCAGGTAGTGGTAAAACTGCAGTTTTGACTGAACGAGTTATTACAAAAATTAGAAATGGTGTTTGTATTAATGAATTATTAATTTTAACTTTTACAAATGCTGCTGCTCAAGAAATGAAAGATAGAATTAGAAATCATTTAAAAAAAGAAAATTTAATAGAACAATTAAATTATATAGATGGTGCTTACATTACTACATTTGATTCTTATGCTTTAAGCATCGTAAAAAAATATCATTATTTATTAAATATTCCCAGTAATGTAAATATTATTGATGGAACTTTTATCAATATTCAAAAAGAAAAAATATTAGATAATATCTTTGAAAATTTTTATAAAAAAAGAGATAATGAATTTTTAAAATTTATAAATGATTTTTGCATTAAAGATGATGTTGAATTAAAAAAATGTATTTTAACTATCTATGAAAAATTTAGTCAAAAACAAGATATGAAAAACTACGTATCAAATTATGTTAATGAATATTACTCTGTTTCTTATATTGATGACAGTTTTAATAAATATATTTTACTTTTAAAAAATAAAATTAAAAGTATAAAATATTTAACTGATGATTTTAGTACTTATGTTGATGGTGAGATTTATACAAAATTAGCGGATATATTACTTCCACTTTTTAATGCTATGGATTATGATCAAATAAAAGTTTGTGCAAATATATCTTTACCAACTATAAGAAATTTGAGTGATGATGCTAAAAAAATTAAAAGTGAAATAAATGAAATTTTAAAGGAAATAAAAAATTTAACATTATATACAAAAGAAGAATTAATAAATAATTATTTAAATACAAAAATTTATATTGATGTTATTTTAAAAATAATTGAACTATTAGATTTAGAAATTAAAAATTATAAAAAGAAAATCAATTATTATGAATTTAATGATATTGCATTAATGGCAATTAGCATTTTAGAAAACAATGAAAATATTAGATTAGAAATTAAAAATCATTATAAAGAAATTATGATAGACGAATATCAAGATACAAATGATTTACAAGAATATTTTATTAATCTTATTAAAAATAATAATGTTTATATGGTTGGAGATATTAAACAATCTATATATAGATTCAGAAATGCTAATCCTGATTTATTTAAAACAAAATATGATAATTACAGTAATTTTATTGATGGTTTTAAAATTGATTTAAATAAAAACTTTAGATCGAGAAAAGAAATTCTTAATGATATAAATACTATTTTTGATTTGATAATGGATAATAGTATTGGTGGAGCAAATTATAAAGAAAGTCATAGAATGATTTTTGGAAATCAACTATATGAAACTAATGGTAATACTCGACAAAATAATAAGTTAGAATTATATAATTATTGTTTTGATAATAAGTTTGGATTAACAAAAGAAGAAATAGAAGCATTTATAATTGCTAGTGACATTAAGAAAAAAGTTGATAACAATTATTTGATTTTTGATAAAGATTCTAGTGAAATCCGTCCATGTACTTATAAAGATTTTGTAGTGTTGATGGATAGGACTACCAGTTTTTTGACTTTCAAAAAAGTTATGGATTATCATAAAATTCCTTGTAGTATTTTAAAAGATGATAATATCGTTGAAAATACAGAAATGCTTTTGATAAATAATTATATTAAATTAATATTAAAAATTAAAAATAAAAATTTTGATATAGAATTTAGATATGTAATGACTAGTCTTTTAAGAAGTTACTTATACCAATATTCTGATGATGATATTTATACTTTGTTTTTGAATAATGATTTTTACAATACTACTTTATTTAAAGATGCAGCTTTAATAGCTAAAGATTCTTCTCAAAAGAGTATTGAAGAAATTTTAGAATTAATTGTGGATAAAACTGATTTTTTCAACAAAATAATTTTTACTAATTTAATTGAAGATAAAATTAATGTAATTGATTATTTAAGAAAATTATTAAAAGATTTATCTTTAATGGGTATGAGTATTGAAGAAGTTAGCAATTATTTAGATGAGGTTATAGAAAATTTAAAAGAAATAAAGATTAGCAAAAAGAGTTCAAATGAGAACGCTGTTAAAATTATAACTATTTTTAAATCTAAAGGACTGGAATTTCCTATTTGTTATATGGCACTTATGTATAAATCATTTAATATTAGAGAATTAAATAGTTTGTTTTTCTATGATAATCATTTTGGAATTATACCTTCTTTGAATAATGAAGGTGTAACAAGTACTTTTATAAAACCGCTTGCAAAAAATGATTATGTTAAAGAAAATATAAGTGAAAGACTAAGATTATTTTATGTGGCATTAACAAGAAGTAAAGAAAAAATGATTATTTTGACCGATTTAAGTAAAGGAACAGATGAATATATTCATGATATTGTTGATGATAATGTTAGATTAAATTATAAATGTTTTAATGATGTTTTGTGTTCTGTTAAAAATAATTTAAAAGATTATATTACTGATATCAACTTAAATAGTTTAAAATTAACAAAATATTATTTTAGTAATGACAGTGAAAATATAATGAATGTGGATAATGAGAAAATTATTAACATAAAAAATATATTTATAGAAAATAATTATGTAGAAGAAAAACATTTTTCAAAAGAAATTACAAAATTGATTAGTAATGATGAATATAATAATATGGAATACGGTATTTTTGTACACAGTGTTTTAGAAAATATTAATTTTAAAAATCCTAATTTTGATGATTTAGAAATAAGTGAACCTTTAAAAAATAATATACTTAACTTTTTAAAAAGTAATTTATTTAAAAATATTGATAGTGGAAAAATATATAAAGAGTATGAATTTTTTTACGAAGATGAGGGCATTAAGTATACAGGTATTATTGATTTGATGATTGTTTATGATAATTATGTTGATATTGTCGATTACAAACTAAAAAACATTGAAGATAAGGCTTATATAAAACAACTTAATGGATATAAAAAATACATTTCTAATTTTTTAAAGAAAGATGTTAATTTATATTTGTATAGCATAATGGAAAATAAATTAAAAAAATTATAAAAAGTTTTTTCTCCTCTTTTTGTAACAATTACAAAAGAGGAGTTTTTTATGGAACAAGAAAATATTTTTTGCATAAATGGAATGCAATTAGATCAATATCAAAAAAATATTGTTTTAGATGATAGTGATGCTCTTTTAGTAATTGCAGGAGCTGGCAGTGCTAAAACTTTTACTATATTGGGGAAAATTAGATATTTAATAGAAAGATTAAATTATAAACCTAGTGATATTTTGTGTATTAGTTTAACTAATGATACAGTAAATAATTTAAAAAATAAATTAGAAAATCTTGGTTATACAATTGATGTTTATACTTTTCATAAGTTGGGTTTTAAAATTTTAAACAATGTTAATAAGTATTCAATTATCCACAATAATTATTTAGATTTTATTATTGATGAATATTTTCTATCATATATTTATTTTAACAAAAAAAGAAAAATAACATTTTTAAAATTATTAAAAATTAATAACTTTGATAATTTGACTATAAATAAAAATTATCTTTACTTGAAAAAAATTATTTTAACTGGAATACATTTAATTAAAAATAATAATATTGATTTTAATAAATTGGTTATTAAATATTCAAAAATGTTTTTTAGAAAAAATATTTTTAAATATATTTTAGATATTTTTTTAATTTATAAAAGAGAATTGGAATCATTAAATATGGTTGATTTTGATGATATGATTAATCTTGCTTCTTTATTTTTAGAAAATAATAAATTAAATTTTAATTATAAATATATTATTATAGATGAGTATCAAGATACTAGTTTAAGCCGATATAATTTAATAAAAAACATTAGTAATCAATGTAGTGCAAAAATAATGGCTGTTGGCGATGATTGGCAAAGTATTTATCGATTTACTGGTTGTGATTTAAATTTATTTTTAGATTTTAAAAAATTATTTAAAAACGGAAAAGTTATGTCAATAAATAATACTTATAGAAATAGTAAAGAATTAATTTTTATAGCAAGTAATTTTATTATGAAAAATAAAAATCAATTAAAAAAAGAATTAGTAAGTTTTAAAAACAATTTAAAACCAATAAAAATTTTTTATGAAAACAATAAAAATGATTTACAAAAATTAATTGAGTATATTAATAGTGATGATATTTTAATTTTAGGTAGAAATAATTATGATATAAAAAAATATAATATTAAATCAAATATAAATTATTTGACTGTTCATAAAAGTAAAGGTTTAGAAGCTGATGAAGTTATATTAATAAATTTAGAAAATAAAATAGATGGATTCCCAAACAAAAAGAAGAATGTAAAAGTTTTAGAAAAAATTAAAAAAAATATTGTTGAATTCCCTTATGATGAAGAACGAAGATTATTTTATGTTGCTTTAACAAGAACTAAAAATTCTATTTATTTATTAATTAATAAAAATAATAAAAGTGTTTTTGTAAATGAATTAATTGATGATTATAAAAAATATATTGAATTTATTAAATAAAAAAAGTAGGATCTCTCCTACTAATTTATTTCTATAGTTTTTCTTTCTATTTCTTTTTTTTCTGGAACTATTATTTCTAGTATACCATTTTCAAATTTAGCATGAATATTTTCTTCTTCAATATCACCTAAATAAAATGATCTTTCTATCTTTCCGTATTTTCTTTCTTGACGAATATATTTTTTATCTTCGTCTTTTTCTTCATTTTCAATATTTTTTTCTGCAGTTATTGTTAATGTTCCTTTGTGACATTCAATTTTTATTTCTTCTTTTTTATATCCTGGAACATCCATTTCAATGTGGTAATTATTATCTTTTTCATAAATATCACATTGCATTCCTTTCATACTTGGCATTTCATCTAAAAATGTGTCATAAAATAATCTACTTGGTAACATATAAATTCCCTCTTTCTATTATTTTGCTAATACTTCACATATTAGATTACTAATTTCTGTTGGATTATCAAGTGATAAACCTTCAATTAATCTTGCTTGTGAATAAAGTATTTTAGCATATTCTTTTATTGTTTCATTTTGATTATTTTTATATAATTCTTTTAACTTATCAGCAATAGGATGTTTTATATTAATTTCCATTGTTGTCTTAGCTTCTATTTTTTCATTATTTGGCATAGCATTTAAAACTTTTTGCATTTCAATGGAAACCTCACCTGTTGTTGTTAAGCATACTGGATGATTTGTTAATCTATTAGTAAATTTTACTTCAGTTATATTTAATGATTCTTTTATTTCTTTAAGCAATTCTTTGTTATCTTCATTTTCTTTATTGATTGCTTTTTTTTCATCTTCTGAATCTAAATCTAAAGATTCATCAGATACATTTTGGAATTTTTTATCTTTATAATTTTCTAAAGACTTTAAAGTAAATTCGTCTACGTAATCAGTTAAATATAATATTTGATATCCTTTATTTTTTACTGCTTCTACTTGAGGTAATAAATCTATTTTTTCAATAGTTTCTCCAGATGCATAATAAATTTTTTCTTGATTTTCTAACATGTTTTCAAGATACTCATTTAAAGTAATATATTTGTGTTCTTTACTTTCTTTGAATAATAGTAAATCTTCTAATTTTTCTTTATTCATTCCATAACTAGAGTATATACCATATTTTAATTGATTTCCAAAAGCTTCAAAAAATTTTTCGTAGTTATCTCGTTCTTCTTTTAACATATTAGCTAACTCTTTAGTTATTTTAGTTTCTAAACTTTTTGCAATTAGTTTTAATTGATGATTTTGTTGAAGAGTTTCACGGGAGATATTTAAACTTAAATCTTCTGAATCAACTATTCCTTTTACAAAACTAAAATGATCTGGTAATAATTCAGAACACTTTTCTTGAATTAAAACACCTTTTGAATATAGTTTCAAACCTTTTTCATATTCTTTTGTATAAAAATCGTATGGAGCATGTGATGGAATAAATAATAGTGCTTGATATGTACTTTGACCTTCAACTTCACTTCTAATAATTTTTAATGGCTTTTCGTAGTCATAAAATTTATCTGTATAAAAATCATTATACTCTTCTTCTTTTACACTTGATTGTTTTTTCTTCCATATTGGAATCATACTATTTATGGTTACATATTCTTTTTTATCATCATGTTGTTTTAATAATTGAATTGGATAATGAATATAATCCGAATATTTTTTTATTAATCTTTCAATCTCTGATGTTTCTAAGAATTCATCGTAATTTTCAGTTTCAGTATTTTCTTTTAAATACAAATTAATAGTTGTACCAATTGGTTTTTTTTCTGTTTCTTCTATAGAATAACCATCTATTCCGTTTGACGACCATTTATATGTTTTAGGATCATTTACTGATGTACTGATAACTTCAACTTTATCACAAACCATAAATGCTGAATAAAATCCTACTCCAAATTGGCCTATTATTTCCATATCTTTTTTCAAATCATTATTTTCTTTAAATAATGCAGATCCACTTTTGGCAATTGTACCTAGGTTGCTTTCTAATTCTTCTTCTGTCATACCACAGCCATTATCTTTTATAGTTAATACTCTCGCGTTACTATCAATATCAATTTGAATTTTTAAATCATTTTTCTTTACTGATATTTTTTTATCTGTTAAAGACTGATAATATAATTTGTCTATGGCATCACTAGCATTACTTATTAATTCTCTTAAAAATATTTCTTTATTTGTGTAAATAGAATTAATCATCATATCAAGCAATTTCTTTGATTCTGCTTTAAATTGTCTATGTTTCAATATATCACTCTTTTCTATTCTGCTCTTAGTTAGTACATTTATACTAACTAATTATGTTATAACACTAGTTGTGGCACTTGTCAATATAGAGTGCTAATTTTTTTTAAAATTTGCTAGAATATTTGTGAAAAAAATGGGCAAAATTATTATGGGCTTTTGTGTCAGCTTATTTCAAGGGACCTACGGTGATACAATTTATGTAAGTAAACAAATTATCAACTGGAGGAATGGATTTTATGAGAAAAGATGCTAGAGTATTCATTATTCCTTGTGAAAATGGATATTATAAATTTAAATTAGAATTAATGCTAAAGAAAATAAAAAAAACAAAATATATTTTAGCAAAACAATTAAATTCTGAATACAAAGTAATTAATAGGTATGCTAGAGGAGATTTAACTAGATTTGACGCAAATGTTATTGCAAAGATTTGTGATTTTTGTAATTGCAAATTGGAAGACATTATTGAATATATACCAAATAAAAAAAATTAAACTGGATGTTTAATTTTTTTATATTTTAGGAATAAATATAAGTAATCCTATAATTGCTGCAGATATAGCTGTTACGAGAACTGATCCGGCAGCAACATCTTTAGCTAATTTTACTTTATCGTTTTTTTCAGGATGACATAAATCTAATGTTGTTTCTATAGCAGTATTCATTAATTCTGCACTTATTACAAGACCAAAAAGAATAATACATATTAACCATTCTGTTTTGGATATATGAAAATATAGTCCTGAAATAATTACTAATATCATTATTAAAAAGTGAACTATTACATTTCTTTCACTTTTAATAGAACTAACAATACCTTCAAAAGCATATTTGAAGCTTCTTAAAAATTTTATCATTGTTAATCTTGTTTTCCTTTTTCTAATTTATTTTTTAATAATTGCATTCCGATAATTACTAATCCTCCAATTATAAAATAAATTATACTAAAAGTTTTAAAGCTTAATGCAGCTTGGGGTATATCAAGAGTTTTAGGACCTTCTATAATTGCATATATTGAACCAATCATTAGTCCTAAAATTAAATACATCATCGCTGATCTATGATTTTCAATAGATTTTTTTATTATTTTTATTGTTAATAAGATTCCAGTTATAATACCTAAAACAAATATAATTAAAATAGGCATATATGATAAGTTGAAATGTAAAAATTCTTTAATTGCATTAATTATTGGCATATATAAACCAAATATTAACAAAAGTGTTGATCCGCTTATTCCAGGCAATACCATTGCTGATATTGCAATCATAGCAACTAGGAATGTATAAATTCCTAATTTCAATGATACGTGACTAACATCAATACTAGTTTCAGCACTTCCTATTGGATTAAAATATGTTATTGCACAAACAACAGCGATTCCAATTATAAAAAATATAAGATTTAAATATTTCCCTTTTAAGCAGTCTTTCTCTTCTTTTATAATTATAGGAATAGCAAAAATTATAAAACCTATAAATAGTGAGCTAATTTGATATATATGACTCTCAAATAGATTTCCTAGAACTAAAACTGCTAAAACAAATCCAACTATCCAACCAATACCTATTTTAAATAAAAACTTTAAAGATTCTTTTTTCTTTTCCATAGAACCAGTTGCCAAATCATCAAGAGATGTTATAAATTTGTCATAGAATCCTAAGATAAAAGCTACTGTTCCTCCAGATACTCCTGGAACACTGTCTGCCAGAGCCATACAAAATCCTCTTATAAAATTAATTATATACATAAATACCTCTTTTCTCTATGCATTATTTTATCATTTTTTTTTTAAAAAGTACTATTCATATACACTTAATTTGTAAAATTATGTATATTATTAACTTTTTTTAATACTTTTATTAAATCGTTTGTTGCTTGTTCATATTCATCCATTTTTCTATATTCATAGGTTACATAATTAAAGTTGTTCAAATTTACTTTTTTAAATGATATTTTTGATAGGTCTTTGCGTGTTAATCCTTTTAGTGGCAAAGTCCTATAATGATTTAAACATAATAATCTATAGTCATTATGATACTCATCATCCAATATTACATAGCTTGATACATTATGATTTTTTAAATAATCAATTATTCCCAATACTCGATCTGGTATATCTATACCAAAAAAACCTCCTTCAAAATTTGGTTCAATAAAATCTACTTTATATATCCCTTGTTCTGTTAATTTATTTGCAATATATTTTCTTCTATTTATAGTACCATTTAATTGCCACGATGTTATCATGACTACTTTAGCATTATATATTTTTATTAATTCTTTAATGACATTTACGCTTTCTTCTTTAAATTTTATTCTTATATCATTTAAGACTCCATCTATATATAAAAAAATTACCTTGTTCATAAATCCCCCTAATAATTAAATTTTATTTGATTATTCTACCATACTAGTTTTTTCTTTTAAATATGTATAGAATATATTTTTCATATTTAAACCTCACTTTCAAAATAAAAATTATTATTAACATTAAATAATAATTTTTAGATTTTTTTTGAAAAAAATTTTATTGAAACTAATCTTTATAGTTCCTACATATGTCACTTTAAATTAAAAAATACATTTACTAAATCGTCATTAATAATTAAAGTTGCTTTATTATCATATGGTGTTTTATCATTATTAATAATTATTAGATTCTTACCCTTAAATAAATCAACAAGACCACATGCAGGTTGTACTGTTAATGATGTTCCTGCAACTATTAAAGTATCTGCTTTAGCTATATAGCTTTTTGCATCGTCGAAACAATTGGGTAACAATTCACCATATAGGACAACGTCTGGTCTAATCAATTCTCCACATTCACATTTCGGGATGCCCTTACAATTAAAAATGTAATTTGCATCATATTCTTTATTACAGCCAACACAATAATTTCTAAATGTTGTCCCGTGTATTTCCAAAACATTTTTACTACCGGCTTTCTGATGTAAATTATCTATATTTTGTGTAATTATTGCTTTTAATTTGCCATTTTTCTCTAATTTTGTCAAATAGGTATGGACTATATTAGGTTTAGCATGCAAACAATTCATGTTATCTTTATAAAATTTATAAAATACTTCTGGTTCCTGATATAAACATGAACAGCTTAAGTAATATTCTGGTGTTTTATCGTACTTTTCTTTATATATACCATTTTTTCCTCTAAAATCTTTTAAGCCACTTGCTGTTGATACTCCCGCACCACCAAAAAATACAATATTATTTGAATTATCCATTATCTCTTGTAACTTTTTTATTTTTTCATTAAGCATAATTTTTACTCCTTATTCGTATATTTGTTACTAATATATTTAAATTAAAAATTTTTTATATGTTTACATAAATATAACAACTATTATGAAACATAGAGCACTTTTCATTACTCAAAAATTCCTTAAAATAAACAAAAACGAGAGCTTTCGCTCTCTTCAGGGGGTTTTGGTTGATACACTCTAACACAATGTCGTTAGAGTTATCTGCATGATATTTCTACCATGCTATAAATATGATATAAAATTTAAGAATATTTGTCAATTGGTTTTGAAGATTTTTAATCAATAAATTCTAATTTATTAATTATGGATTTATATTTGGGATATTTATTAAATTTGTTATCTTTATTATTTTTTAAAAATTCTAGTGAGTCTTCATTGGCACATTTTAAAATCTTATAATCCTCTTTTAAATTGGCCATTTTAAATAATTTTTCACCACTTTGATTTGTACCAAAAATATCTCCACTACCTCTTAATTCAAAATCTTTTTCACTAATATAAAAACCATCATTACTTTGCTCTAAAACTTTTAATCTTTCTGTTTCTTTATCACTAATTAAATAACAGTATGATTGAATATCATTTCTACCAACTCGCCCTCTTAACTGATGAAGAGTTGCTAATCCAAATCTTTCTGCATCAAAAATTATCATTGTAGTAGCATTTTTTACGTCTATTCCAACTTCTATTACTGTAGTACTTATTAAAATCTTTGTCAGATTTTTTTTGAAATTGTTAATTATTTCTTCTTTTTCTTTGCTGTTTTTCTTACCATGAAGTGTTTCTATTTTTACTTTATTATGAAATGCTAATTCAAATTTTTCTTTTAAATTTTCTACGGAATTTTCATTTTGACCTTCTATTAAGGGACATACCACGTAAACCTGATGATTTAGTTTTAATTCTTCAAGACATGCATTTAAAACTTCTTTAAGTTCTTTATATTTATAAAGTTTAGTAATTATTGGTTTTCTTCCTGATGGTTTTGTTTTTATTTCTGAAATTTCCATATCACCATAAATAGTTAAAGCTAGAGTTCTAGGAATTGGTGTTGCACTCATGTAAATCACATCTACAAGTTCACCTTTATTTTGAAGATTTTTTCTTTGATTTACACCAAATCTATGTTGTTCATCAGTTATTACTAATCCAAGATTCTTAAACTCTACGCTTTCTTCTATTAGGCTATGTGTTCCAATAATTATATCAATTGTTCCTTCTTTTAAATTATTTAATATGCTAGCTTTATTTTTTTTTGAGGTACTTCCTGTTAATAATTTTATTTGGTCTTTCTTAAAATATTTTAAAAACTCTTTATAATGTTGCTCTGCTAATACTTCCGTTGGGGCCATAAAGGCTCCTTGAAATCCTGATTTTTGGTTCATATATAAGGCAATAACAGCAACTATGGTTTTTCCACTTCCAACATCACCTAATATAAGTCTATTCATTCTTTTATTAGATTCAAAATCTTTTTCTATTTCGTTAACGGCATTTAATTGGTCAACCGTTAAATTGAATGGTAAATTTTTTATAAACATTTGAAGATCTTTTTTATTGATTTTTTTAATAATATTTTTTTCTGATTGAATTATTTTATTTTTTATGTAATTAATTTTAAACATATAATCAAATAGTTCTTCATAAATAATTCTTTTTTTTGCTTCAACTATTTCTTTTTCTGTTTGGGGATTATGAATATATTCTAGTGAAACTTTATTGTTGATAAGTTTATGTTTTTCAACATATTCGTTTGGTAATTCATCTTTAACTGGAAATTTTAGAGATTCTAAAATATAATTATGTATTTGATTGTTTTTTAAGGATTCTATCAAATGATATTTTGGTTCTATTTTTTCATTATTTATATTTTCCAATATAATGTCATTGGCTATGAAACTATTAATAAGTCTATTATATTTTCCTATTATAAAAATTGATTTATTTGGATACAATTTATCTTTTAAAAAGTGTCTGTTAAATATAGTAACTTTTAGTGATTGATTTTCAACAATTACAGTTATAGTTAATTTTGTTAGGTTTTTTCTTATATAATTTATTTTTGGATAATCAATTATGATGGCATTTAATTTTAAAATTTCTGCCTGATCACTTAATTTATTTGGAATTAATATATTGTATTTATATGGATAATAATTTTGCAAATCGTAAATATTTAAGATGTTTAGTTTTTTTAATTTTTGAATACTTACTGGTCCTAAACCTTTTATATCTTCTAAATTCATAATTACCTCCATTTTTTTCATAAAA